>CAZAKW010000080.1:0-4085 GCA_964485835.1 uncultured Bacteriovoracaceae bacterium | reverse complement strand
TCTAAACGGCCCGCGCGCTCGACTCGTCCTAAGGCGAAAATGGCGGCTCGCGTAAAGAAAACTCGAGCTCCGGCCGCCAAACCCGTTAAGACGGCTCGCTCAAAAGTTCGTCGGACGATTCTTAAAAATGGACTGACCGTTTTGACCGAACGCCTCGCCGGATTCAAAACGCTTTCAATCGGGATTTGGGTTCGGGTCGGAACGCGCCACGAGCGTCCCCAAGAGGCGGGTATTTCCCATTTTCTGGAACACATGGTTTTCAAAGGAACCACCAAACGCTCGGCGATGCAGATCACGCGCGAAGTGGAACGAGTCGGCGGGGAGTTCAACGCGTTCACGACGCGCGAAGCGACGTGCTTTCACATCACCGTCTTAAATCGCGACCTCGAACTCGCCGTCGAAATTCTTTCGGATATTTTGATGGGCTCGACGTTCGATGCCGCCGAGCTCGAACGGGAACGAAAAGTGATACTCCAAGAAATCGCCATGGTCGACGAAGCTCCCGAGGAGGTTGCCCAGGATCTTTACTACGAACTGATTTACGGCAAACACGGGTTGGGTCGCTCGATCCTCGGTAGTGAAAACAGCGTGAAGAAGATGCGGCGAAGCGACGTGATCCGTTTTTTTCGCAAGCATTACCGGCCCGACAATATGATCGTTTCGATCGCGGGCGACGTGACGCCGGCGCGCGTGGATAAATGTTTGAAGGCGCTTGCGAAGAAGGAGTGGCCGGGGCGTCCCTCGCGTCCGCTCTCCAAGCGAGAAGAAGGCTTTGAGGTTGCGCCGCCGATTCGCGACGGTCTTTGGTGGATTCGCAGGCCGACGGAACAAGCGCATATCGTTTGGGGGGTGGAAGCTCCCAAGTACACGTCGCGCGACCATCCCGCATTGATTCTGATCGCGGCTTATTTGGGCGGAGGGATGAGTTCTTATTTGTTCCAAGAGATTCGCGAAAAACAGGGTCTCGCTTATACCGTTTATTCGAGCTTGAGCACGTTCTTCGACAGCGGAAACATGCAGATTTACGCCGGCGCGCCCGTCGGCCAGGTTGCGACCTGTTTGCGCATCATCGAGGCCGCGGCGATGCGTCTTTGCACGCAATCCATCACCGAGGAAGAGTTATCCGAGGTCAAAGAAAGCTTGAAGGGTTCGATGTTGCTCTCCGCCGATAGCGCGGAAAGCCTGATGCAATCCAATGCGGTGGACGAAATTTATTTCGGCGCTTCCCAGTCGTTGGAGGAGGCGTGCGCGGAGTTGGATCGAGTGAGCGCCGAAGAGATTCGTCGGGTTGCCAAGAAAGTTTTCGGGACCGCGAAACGGTCGATTTTGATTTACGGACCGAAGCCGAGTCCGACCCTTCGCCGGAAGCTTGCACCGGTCTTTCCGAAAAAATACAAATAACAGATCACGACCGGGCGTTCGAATCTCATTTAACGCCGACCCCAGATCTTCGGCCAGACGCTACGAAGTGTGCGCCCTTTTTCGCGGCAGCGAAACTCAAGCCGGAGCGTCTCGTGGGGAGTACCGGGCGTGGCGGCTTCAAGCGTGATCGCGGCCTTGGAACCCACGCCCGAGCTGAACCGAGCCAGCAAAGAAATCCCGCCCGGAACGCGTTTTCCGCTGAACACCCGATTTTCAATCACAGTGATGGCGGCGTTCGGAATCTCCAGCCGCACCTCCGCGATTTCCGGGGAGGTCGTGCGCACCTCGATGCGAGCGACCGAGTTTTCAAAAGGAGTCGAAGCGACGCTCGGAATCGCGACCGAAACGGCTTCGCGAACTCCTTCGTCGGCGGTGGCCGGTAGAAATATCAAGGATTGCCGTTCGTCGATTCGCACGTCGCAATCAATGTCGTCGGGTCGGATTGTTCCAGCCGTGGAGGCGCCGAACGCCGGCAGCACTAAACTCAAACCGATCAAGCCGGTGAAGGAGTAAACCCCTATTTTACGCAAATCCATGGATCGTTGGGTACCACGACGATCGCCAAGCGACAACGGATGCGGTCGCAGAGCGCGCCGCTTTGCGCCTTCACTTCAGGGCGATCCAGGGCCGATCAGCGTTTTTTCTTTTTAATAATCAGGAAGGCGACGATTGCCGCGCCGATGATTCCGTAAAGGACGAGATCGCCCTGGCCTTCCGTCGGAGTTTGGCGAGGAGCGCTGTCGTCAGCCCCTTGCGGATTCACGCCGGGGAAAACGGTACCGTCGCTCACGGTCGTCGGGATATTCGGCTGCAGGATATTGGTATTCGCCGGCGCGACGTTGATGCCGCCTTGTTTGCGGAACACTTTCAACGTGTTCACCATATTATCGAAGTCTTTCAGGTAGTCTTGAAATTTTCCTTTGACGACGGAATAGGTGACGAGGATGCCGATATCGTCTTTTACGGTCGCCAAATAGCGGGTGTAAAACCCTGGAATCTCGGATTCGAGATGGAGGGAGCTCACCCAAGGATGGCCGTTGAGATTGATGGTTTTCGTGTCCTTGGGCTCGGACTTCATCGGTTTCCCGGTCACGCTCGTGAAGGTCTTCGTTGCTTTCAGGTAAGTTAGGTATTGATCAAGGGAGTCTTGATCGCCCTTCAGCTTCGCGGCCAGAACGATGATCGCTTCCTTGCGTTTCGCGGGATCGGCGTTTTGGCAAACCCATTCGGCTCCCTCAAGATTGCAATTCCAGCCGGGAGGCAGTTCAAATTCCGAGAATTGGTTTGCGAACTTCGCGGCCTGGGCCGACAGGGAAAGGGCTAAAGCCAGACCGGCCGAGAGAAAAAAACCTGAATAAACCTTCTTCATAACGTTCACCTTTGCCGCGACTCGCGCGGCGCGATCGATTACTTAGGTTGGGACTTGATCCGCCGGGCGATGAAGCCCGTTTGGACCCAAACTTCTTTTTTATACTGGCGAAGATTTACGACGGCTTCGTTTTTACTGACGCCCGTGACGACCCCTCGGGCGATCAAATCGGCCGCTGTTCCGTCGCTCTTGAGCCGGTAGATATCGAAAACTTGGCCCTTCGCCACGCCGTCCGTTTGGCCGCGATCGATCTTAATCAGATTCAACCGATCGTTCGCTTGCTTGACGCGCCCTTCGAGATCGTACGAAAGCCTTGCTCGCGAAGTCCCGCCGCGGGACGAGGCGCCTGCCGTTCCTTTTGAAGCACGAAATCGAAACTGGCCGCCCACGATAAAGCCATTCAGCGCGGCGGTCGACGTTCCGGAGAGGGCCCGCACGAGGGTCAGGTGGACTTGGTTTCCCGATCCCCACTGATAACCCAGGGTGCCACGCATCGAAAGATACGAGGAGTTCAACGCGTCCACGATCAGGCTCCCTCCCGCATCCCGGACATCGACGACGTTTGGGCTGGTTTGAGATTGGGGCGAGAGCGCGGTGATTCCATTGGGATCTGAGCCCATTGATTTGAAACCATGGAAGCCGAACCGGTAAAGGAATCCGCTTTTTTCGGGTAATCCTGCTACTTGCAATTGGTAGGGGAGCGCCTTCGAATAATTATTATTACGAAGCATGTAACCTAAACCAGCGATGGCGTAGAGGCGAGTGCCGGTTCCTTGGTTCAAAGGAAAAGTCCCGAACGCGGCGGCGGTTAAATCTAAAGAGCCATCTCCCAGCAGAGGAAGGCGAGGCGAAGCGGCTCGGGACGATACGTTGTCATAAATAGGGATATCAGCCGTGAGCTGGGCATCGATCGTTTTGCCCCGTGCGCCTCGATTCGTTTGCCCCGTCCAAATTCGGTAGTTTAAGCCGAGGCCCTGTTCCGAGAGCCCGGATCCTTGGCCGGAAATGCCGACGCCGCCAGTGGGTTTGAAGTCGACGGTGACCATGCTCAGTCGGGCAAAAGCGGTTAACTTTGGGGTCCACCCGTAGATTGCGTAGAGATCGAATTGAAGTTTTTTATAGGACGCCATGCCGGGCACGGCGGCTTTCGCGCCTTTTCCGTCGAAATTCTCAGTCGAGGATAAAGACCAATATTCCGGGAGAATGCGAAGCATTCCCGGATTTTCCCGGCGGTTCTCGAATCGAAAGTAAGAAGTGGCGTTCGCCTCGTTCAGGCCATAGGCGTCCAGGCCGG
>CAZAKW010000079.1:0-9929 GCA_964485835.1 uncultured Bacteriovoracaceae bacterium | reverse complement strand
GAGATAAAACCGCGACTAAAACGACCACCACTTCGACTACGGCTACGACGACCCAGACCGCAATGGCGGACGTCGCCGAAGTCGGTAAACCGGCTCCGACTTTTACTCTGACTGACACCAAGGGAAAGACCCACAAACTTTCCGATTTCAAAGGCAAGACCGTCGTTTTGGAGTGGCTGAATTTTGATTGCCCGTTCGTGAAGAAACACTACGAGTCCGGTAATATGGGCAAGCTCCAGACCGCGGAAACGGGTAAAGGAACGGTTTGGCTCTCGATTGTCTCCTCGGCGAAAGGGAAACAGGGGTATTTCGAACCGAAAGACATGGACGCTCGGAACAAAAAAGAAGGCGGAAAACAGACCGCAATTCTTTACGATACGGACGGAAAAATCGGCAAAGCTTACGGCGCGAAAACCACTCCGCATATGTACGTGATCGACAAGACGGGCACGCTGGTTTATCGCGGTGGGATCGACGATAAAGCGACGACCGAAAAAGAAGACATCGCCACGGCTAAGAATTTCGTGACCGCGGCAATCGACGATCTTCGCGCGGGTCGCAAGATCGCGACTTCCGATACCAAGCCTTACGGCTGCGGCGTTAAGTACCAATAATCGCGTTTGAAAGATCGGTAAACCCTCGGTCGATTTTCGACCGGGGGTTACGAGACTTTACGAGCCTCTTTCCCGAGTTGTGCACCCTCCGACCTGAGCGCTCGCACTTCTTTCAACAGGATTTCGCGTTTGTCGGCTGATCGACCAAAACGAATCGTCTCGTAGCGTGCGAGCCAATTTTCGGTCGCGGCAAAGATTTCAAACCGTTCCGGTGTGGGCGGGGCGCTGGCGATTTTGCGACGAATGCGTTCGATTTTACGACGCTCGATTACGAGCCCTCGGCGAACTCGGTCAAGCCGGAATGCCGGCGCGCGACTGCGGCGCAGGCGTCGCAGCACGAAGATCGCGACGGACGACGCCGCCGCGGTACCGATCAAAAAGAGCGCCGCGAATAGGTAGAGATTCGCTTCGGTGTCGCTTGCTTTGAACGGATTTTTTCCGGTTGCGACTTGCTGGCCGATTTTTTTGAGAGCTTCCCAGCGTTGCCGAAGCGAGTTATCGCCTTCGCCGTAATTGAGGATGTATTGCGTCCACTTGGCGCTTGCCCAATCGTAAGAGTCGCGGATCCAGTCGGTGATCGCAAGGACTTGGACGGTTTTCGGCGTTGGATCGACCACGGTCCACCCGTGGCCAGGGATATAGGCTTCAACCCAGGCGTGGGCATCGGATTGCCGAACGGTCAAGACGTCGCCAATCGCGTCTCGTCCCACACGGAAACCGGCGACGAGCCGAGTGGGGATTCCACCTAAACGTAGGAGGATCGCCATCGAGGAGGCGAAGAGTTCGCAGTGGCCGCTTTTTTCTACGAAAAGAAATCGCTCAATCGGCGGAAGTTCCTGGCCTTCTGAGTTTTCCGCTTTCGGGGCTTCGTCTTCGGCGTAACTTGCACGAAACCCTTCGCGGCCAAACATACCCATGATGGCATCGATCTTAGCGGCCGGCGTTTTACGGTTCTGGAAAAGACGTTCTGCAAGCGCCGCCATCCGTTCCGTTCGGAACACGTCTGGGACCGCGCTTTCGACGGCGGTGGGTTGATCTTGAGGAGCCAATTTGGGACGGTCGCCGACCTTCACCAGATAGTTGAATCTTTGGTTTCTGGATCGTCCTTCGCGCCATTCGCCTGTACGCGTTCTTTCCGATCTCCACCGGTAGCCATAAAGCTCGACTGAAACCTCGTGCGAGCCGTACGGAACCGGTAGGTAAGCCGGACCGATCATTTCTCGCACAATCGTCAGATGGTCGGGCAAAAGTTCGCCTTCGGATTGACCCATTTGGGTTTCGATGCGAACCGGGCCGGGATCCCAGCGGCGTTCGCCGAGGATACTCAACACGCGAGAACGCAACAGACCAGCCGGAATCCGTTCATGCGGATCGGTTCCATTTGGACCGTAGATCCGAAGGGCGGTTGCGCTCGATCCCCGGTTGCTCACCCGGCTCCACTCGCTCAAGCTGACTTCCTCGGTATAACCCGTTCGCGAAGTGTCCCCGCCGAAACCGCCCGCACGCCCCTGCATCCGCGGGATTAAGGGAAAGATAATCAGAGCGGCTAAAAAAAGAGTACCCGTTTGATTGAGGCTGGTACGGATGAATCCCACGGGTAACGTTCCGACGACTCCGCGACGAACGAATTCGGTGTCGAGATATCGACAAGAGAGCGCGATCGACCCGGAAACGATGAAAGCGACGATCAGGATCATCACGCTAAAATCGGGCGACACGGCGCTCGCGAGAATAAGCCCGACAAATCCAAGCCCCATGCGCCAGCCCCAAAGCCGCTCCGCCGCGTGACTCATCCCCATCCACGCTAGCGCAATCGGTGCGACGTGGGCCGCGGCGGTGATTGGGTGCATTTCCATTCTCGAGAAGAGAATGAACGCTAAAAAGAGAATCAGAAGGTACCCAGTCGCGATAAAAAGCGTACGAAGTCGGTAGGAGGTGAACCACCGAATGGCGGTTAGGACCGCAACCGCGGCGAAAGGCCAGGTCTGTACTTCGTTGGAAAGATAGATCGCCGCGCACATGAGAACGTCCATGAGTTCGGAAAGTGCGAACGCCCAAAAGCCCGGACTCCGTCCCCGGGGGGGGAGTCCATCGACGAGTTGGGTGAAATCCGTTCGTGTGCCGCTCATCCTCGCTCCGGTTCGACGAGCGCCAAAGCGTTTAGGGACGCTTGTTTTCCGAGGACCTTTTTGCGACCGCGGTTCTGGACCAAAATAAGATCGGCGTTCTCCGAGGTGTAGAAAACGGTGGCGGCTTTTCTGACCGCGCTTTCAAACGCTTCGCCCGTCTCTTTTCTTACATCGAAGACAACCTCGGGCTCCTTGAGCACCGGTCGTCGATTTCGGACCATGGGCCCTAGGCCGCGCATACTCTGGTTAGCGACAATCATCCGGGCGTCGTCCGTCCAATCGTATTTTCGGATTTCGCCGTCGATCACTTCGACCTCGGCGTTTCTCTTTCCGCGTTGCCCAGCGGGGTTTTCGTTTCCTCGGCGCTTCGCCCGTATCGGCGTCGCCCAAACGAGACGTTCTCCCGGCTGGCGAACGACCTTAATTTTACGGGCAAATCCGAATGGATAACTCGTCGCGATCGCGAACCCATCCCATCGATATTTTCCGCGTCTCCGGATCTCCTGCGTTGAGCGAGCTCGGGCGGATTCGCCGCCCTTGATTTTCGCGAAGAAAGCGAGCGGGAAGAATTTCCCGTCTTTCCATTCCCCGATCTCCACGCAGAATAGGGTCTTTTTCTCTTTATTGTTCACGACGATCCAATCGGAGGTCGGTTCCAACGCCTTCGCTTGGATGCGGATAAAGTCAACGTGGACGGAGGAGATTTGTTTTTCGCTCTTTACTCCGGAGAGGATCAATCCGGCGAGAAGGAGGCTTTCGATCAAATAGATCGCATTGTTTCCGCTTGCGAGCGCGGTCACGCCGAGCGCAATCGTAAGCGCGATGTACCATTTTCCGGCATGAGTGACCTCGAGTTTGCGGATGTTTCGCTTCCAGGCGAATCGTTCCCGCAATCGAATATACTGGCGGCCTAGCCAGCGCATTACTTAGGCTCCGGAACCTTGGCGAGGATTTCCTGGATCATCTGGGATTTCGCCAGATTCTCAATTTCCATCCCGTTAAAAAAGAGGCGATGGGAAAGGCAGGGGCCGGCGAGCGCGGTCACGTCTTTCGGTAAAACGAACTCCCGACCGCGAACGAAGGCAAGGGCTTTAGCGGCGTGGAGATATTGGATTCCCCCGCGAACGGAGACACCGTGCCCGATGCCGGGGATCACCCGAGTTTCACGAACGATCCGAGTGAGGTACCGGAGTACGGATTCTTCGACATGGACTTTTTCGATCTGAGCGCGGATTTCTTTGGTCTCTTCCAAAGTCATCAGCGGGGCGCTTTCGGGGCCAGGCCCTTCAAGCGAGGTATCCGGGCGCTGATAAATTTTAAGCTCGTCTTCTTCGCCGGGCGACGAAAATTCAAGGAGCATCATGAATCGGTCAAGCTGGCTTTCCGCGAGGGGATAAACGCCGTGGAATTCGAGAGGATTCTGGGTTGCGACGACGAAGAAAGGGTCCGGTAAAGGATAGCTTTTTCCGTCGATGGTTACCGTTCGTTCTTCCATCGCTTCGAGGAGAGCGCTTTGAGTTTTCGGAGTCGTGCGGTTGAGTTCGTCCGCCAAGAGAAAGTGGGCGAAGATGGGACCTTCGCGAAACTCAAATTCGTTGGACCCGGCCTTCATCCGGAGAATGCCGACGACGTCGGAAGGCAGAAGGTCCGAAGTCATTTGGATTCTCGAGAATCGACCGCCGAGCGCGTTCGACATCCCTTTGGCCAACGAAGTTTTTCCGGTTCCCGGAGGACCTTCCAAAAGTAGATGTCCGCGCGCAAAAAAACAGGCGATCGATTTTTCGATCAGATCTTGTTTGCCCTGGAGCACGGATGAGAGACGAAGCTTGAGCGCTTCGATAATATCGGCCGATTTGGTCTTTTGGTTGCTCAGAATCGCGGCGGTGGAGGGGTTCATCAACTTCTCTTCGGACGGTCCTCGGAGAGACTGAAGGCCAAAGATTTGACGATGACTTCGCATGCCGGTGCCGTCTATAACTGAGGGAGTGAAACTATTTAAGCGGGTGGCCCAGGGAGTGGCGGCGGGTGGTGTAGCCGGAGCTGCCGCGGCTCTCTTCCTCCATCTTCTTCACTTCGCAACGGTTCTTCGCCAGGAGAATGGGTGGTTGATTTATTTTCTTCCGTTCGGCGGGCTGCTGATTGGATGGGGCTATACCCGGTTTGGGAAAGGTTCGGAAAAGGGGAATAACCTCGTCATCGATAGCATCCATAATCCTGATTTGGGGGTGCCGTTAAGAATGGCGCCCATGGTTCTGGCGGGTACGGTATTGACCCACCTCTTGGGAGGATCAGCGGGACGAGAGGGAACCGCGGTCCAAATGGGTGCTACTCTTTCTGCACAAATTTCGAGGGCGTTTCGGTTGGGGGTCGAGGAGAGACGGGCGATGCTCGTCGCGGGCGCCGGGGCCGGATTCGGTGCCGCGATTGGTGCGCCCTGGGCCGGAGTTATTTTCGGCATGGAGATGATTCAAGTCGGGCGCTTTCGACTCGTTGCTTTGGTCGAATGTCTGATTGCTTCGCATGTCGCGTACAGCCTCACTCTTTTAATGGGTGCCCCCCATACCGTTTACGCGACCATCGTCCACCCCGAACTTGATGTACGGCTTTTAGGCTCGTCCCTCGCCGCCGGTGCGATTTTTGGAATTGCCGCAGTTTGTTTTATCAAGTCAACCCACCGGGTCGCAGGATTTATATCCCGCTGGGTTCGTTTCGCTCCTCTTCGTCCTCTAATCGGCGGAGTCCTTCTTGTCTGCCTTTACCAGGTGGAAGGAAGCGATCGGTATGCGGGGCTTGGGTTAGAAACGATTCAAGAAGCGCTCACGATTCCTGCCTCGTTTTATGAGCCCCTATTCAAAGGAATTTTTACGGCGATTACTTTGGGATCAGGGTTTAAAGGAGGCGAATTCATTCCTCTCGTCTTTATTGGAACGACGTTAGGAAGCGCTCTTTCCGGGTTTCTTTCGGGTGGAGCGCCTTTCTTAGGAGCGCTTGGATTTGCGGCCGTATTCGGAGCGGCGGCGAATACGCCATTAGCGTGCACGATTATGGCGATGGAGATTTTTGGACCGAGTATCGGAATCCCCGCGGCGATTGCTTGTTACACCGCTTTTTATTTTACGGGATCACACACGATCTATTCCTCCCAAAAAATGCACCGAGCGAAGTTCGAGCGTCTTCGAAATCGGATCATGCCGGCGAACCGGATCGACTAACCTACGCCCGCAATCGACATGGCCGAGGGAAGTTACTTCGGCTCTCCCGTTTCAAGCGTGAGCAGCAAGGATTTCCTTTTCAAGCCTCCGGAATATCCGCCTAGACCGCCGTTTGAAGCGATTACCCGGTGGCAGGGGATCAGAATGCAAATCGGGTTCTTCCCGTTTGCGCTCCCCACTGCTCTGGTCGAATTTGGGTTCCCCAGACGAATCGCGATATCCCGATAGGAACAGGTTTGCCCATATGGAATTAAGGAGAGCTCGTTCCAGACGGTTTTTTGAAATGGCGTTCCGTTGAGATCAAACGGTACCGTAAAGGATTTCCTTTCCCCATTTAAGTACTGACGAATTTGCGCGGCCGCCAAGGAAAGAAACCGGATAGGGATCGTCCGGCCGCGGAGCGTGCGCACGGTGGGAATATCCTGCTTCGACCAACCCATGCTGCATATCCCGGCGTCCGAAGCGACTAGGTAAAGCGGGCCCATCTTCGAGTCCATTCGCCACTGGATCTTATTCATATCGGTCTTTCTCCGGGTTCGTGTGCCACCCATGTTCTCGCCACATAAGCGCGGCAGCATATCCACGCCAAGGCCGTATTTGCTCTAGTTCTCCCGTCGGAATCCGTCGGAGCGAACGCGAAATGATCAAATCGCTCGCGGGAAATGCATCCGTATCGCGAAGAACCCGCAGAGCCATGTAATTCGCCGTCCAAGCGCCAATACCGGGAATGGCCATGAGTTGTTGTGCGAATTCATCGACCGGCTGGGTAGGTTCGAGAGAGAGTTTTCCTTCGGCGACCGCCGAAGCAAAAGCGTTCAGGGTGGCTCTTCTTCGCCTCGTCGTCTTTAGTCCGACGAGTTCGGAGTTGGCAATTGCTCGCGGCGACGGGAAGTTTTTTATGGATCGACCGCTACGATCTGTTTGGACCTCTTTGCCGAGGAGTTCGATTAAGTCGGTTACTAAGGATCTTCCCCGCTTAACGCTTACAAGTTGTCCGAGAATCGTGGCGACTGCGGTCTCGAAAGGATCCCAGCCGGAAGGAAGGCGAACGCCTGGAAATTTTTTCAAGAGTCCTTTTAGATACGGATTCATTTCAAGGTGATTCGCGATAATCGCCGGATCGGAGTCGAGATCAAAAAGCGCCCGGACCCGGCCGATCACGACGTGGAGTACAGAGGTGTCCGGAAAATCGACTTCAACGACGAGGCAGGAATGTTCCGAATCGTTTGTGATGGCGATTTCGCCCGTCTTTCCTCCGAATTCAATCAGGCGGTGCATGCTATTTTCAGTGAACCACTCGAGGCTTCCCACCTGATGGCTGGCGTACATTTTTAGTAGTCCTTCGTAATCGAAGGGAGGTCGGTACGGAATCGTTACGCGAAGCCCACGATCTGGGTTGACCTTTCCGCGTCGCACTTCGCTTGGCCGACGCTTGAATCGGTTTTTGAATGCGTCGTTAAATCGTCGGACCGATGAAAAACCTGAGGCAAGCGCGACTTCTCCTAGGGGAAGAGAGGTCTCGGCGATGAGTTTCCTGGCGAGATTGAGCCGGTTCTCAAAAGCGAGTTGTTTTGGTGTTTTTCCGATCTCCAATCGAAAGAGACGACGGAGGTGACGGGCCGAGACGCCAAAGAGTTCGGCGAACTGGTCTTCGTCGAACTCCAGCGAGTCGCGAGTGCTGAGTGCTCGCGCGGCTCTGCGGACGATCGCCGAGGTACCCATCCACGCCGGCGATAGCGGCGCCGCTTCCGGCCGGCAGCGTAGGCAGGGGCGATACCCCTTTTTTTCGGCTTCAAGTGGAGTAGCGAAGAACTCGACGTTTCGACGTAAGGGGCGGGCTGGGCAAATCGGTCGACAGTAGATTCCGGTGGTCTTCACTCCGACGAAGAATTTTCCATCAAACCGATGGTCGCGGGTCCTCATCGCTTCGTAATAAATATCTTCGCGACTCATACCCTTATCCTAGCCGATCCTTTCGGCCCTGGCTGGCCATTTTCGGACATGGTCGTCGCTCAGGACCAAAGGCCCGGCTGGGAGTCGCGGACGAGCGTTGGGTTCGCCATCCTCGGGTCTACACCTCGGGCCCGGAGACGCGCCAAAAAAATGGAGGTGAGTTCAGGCACCCAGAAGTTTTCGGGCGTGTGGATGAATAGAGCTTGTTCGCGTAGGCCGGCGTTTCGACTTTTAGCGACGCCGTCCGCCCAGCTTTCGATTCGTTCGATATCGGCGGGCAATGGAGCGGCGTCGTCCACGGTGGATTGGCCCAAGAAACGAACGAAGAGCCGGTCGTCCGTCAAGGTGCCGTGGCTTACGTCGCGTCGACCTGGAGTGTCCGTGATCACTGTGCCAAACTGTCGTTGGATTAAAAGCTCGCGTACAGGTTCGACAAGAGTTCGGTTAAGGAACCAACTGGGATTCCGGAATTCCACCGCCAACGGAAACGAGGTGGGCCAAAACGACAGCGTTTGCTCCAGCAAGTTGATTCGTTCCAAGCCAAAATCCGGAGGAAGTTGAAGGAAGAATCCCCCGAGGCGAGGTCCTAACTTCGACCAAACGCGTACAAACTCGGCGATTCTTTCCCTCATCGTTTGAAGGTTTCCCCACGCATCGGATTCGTGGCTGATTCCTCGGAAGACTTTCACGAAAAATCGGAAATCCTCGGGCGTCATGTCCCGCCATTTCTCGACTCGTTCATCAGAAGGCATGGAATGGAAGGAAGGGTTCAATTCGATTGAGTTCCACTGACGGGAGTAAAGAGAGAGGAAACGCGAAGGAGTCGTTCTTTTAGGGTAGATCTTCCCGATCCATCCGGGATTGGTCCATTGGGGGGCGCCAAGTCGGACTGGGTTTTCGGTATTCGGGGGCGAAGGCTTGTTTTGGCCGACGAACCGAAGAGGCGCGCGAGTTTTATCGAATTGCCGATGGCGCGAAAGTTGGCCAAAATCCATGGGCACATACTAGCGGTATATTCGGGGTGGGTCGAGTCTCGAGCTGCCATGAAAGGGGGAAATTATAAACGCCGGTCTCTATTCGATGGTTTTAACGATCGTCCCAAGCGCATCGGACCATCGGGGGAAAATTTCAGTGAACGGCCGGCAGTAGCCTGCAAGGTTAGGGTCTTTGATCGGTTCGATCGAAAGAATTTGAATACCCATGGCGACGGCATATCCCATCTCGAGTACGGCGGCCTTTCCGGTATAATCACCGATGTTGGCCAGCACGATGAAACTGCAACCCCGCATTTTCGCAAAAACCGAGTCTTGAAGAGTTCGGGGATCCGCTACGCGGTCCTCGTCGAGGAGAATGAACTCTTCTCCAGGATTTACGACACTCGAGCTGACGGGAGTGAGGACCTCGATACCCTCCTTTTGAAGGAATTCTTTGATTTGAAGCATTTTTGGAAAATGTTTTCGATACGAACCGCTGATCACGGTTTTTACATGTGCGCTCATAGGGAGCCTCTCTTTCTAAGCAAGGCGTAGAGCAAGACTTGGTCCGAGAATCGGTGTCAGGCGATTTAAGAAAAATGCAGTTATTTCAAGAGGAGGCTTAAAGGTGGAGGCGGCACTGTAGGGATCAGCCTACAAATCTCCTCTCCGAGGTGAGGTGATTTACCGACAAAAGAAGCCGTTCTACGATTTTCCACAGGTTGATTTAGGCTGCCGAATGTTTCATCTTAACGGTTCCATGCCGCAACCGTATCAAATCTTCTTTCCCATCGGTCTAAGTTACGCGCTTTGGGGAGCCGGACTATGGATATGGTTTTCCATGGGCAGGATCAGCTATCCCGGACCCTTGCATGCCCAACTCATGGTAGGCGGCTTCCTTTTCTCGTTCGTGCTTGGTTTTTTGATGACGGCGGTACCGCAACTCCTCGGCGCGAAGGAAGCCTCTCGTAGAGAACTGGTGGTCGCGCTCGCCCTTTCTTCCGCAATGGGACTGAGTCCGCTCTTCGAGAGAGGCCTTGCGCTTCG
>CAZAKW010000078.1:0-9935 GCA_964485835.1 uncultured Bacteriovoracaceae bacterium | reverse complement strand
GGGGCAAAAAATCGACTTCTTTCAAAACCAATAAGGAGGAGCGAAAATGGCCGTAAAAACTTTTAAGCCTACGACTCCTGCAAATCGTTACAAGACGGTGGCGGATTTCTCGATCCTCACCCCGAAAAAAGACCAACCGAAAAAACCAGCTTCCCTCTTCGGCAGTTTGACGAAGTCCGGTGGACGGAACAATTTCGGTAAGATGACCGTGCGTCACGTGGGTGGCGGACATAAGCGGAAGTACCGCGTGATCGATTTCTTGCGTGATAAGCGCGAGATTCCAGCGAAAGTTGCTTCGCTTGAATACGATCCGAACCGTACCGCTTACATCGCTCTTTTGAACTACGCCGACGGCGAGAAGCGCTACATCTTGGCTCCCCTTGGAATCAAGGTGGGTGATCCCGTCTTGGCTTCCGATTCGGCCGATATTAAGCCGGGAAATAATCTTTCCCTCTCCAATATCCCAGTCGGTACGTTCATCCATAACCTCGAAGTCGAACCAGGCAAGGGTGGTAAGCTCTCCCGGTCGGCGGGGAATTTTGCTCAGCTGATGGCAAAAGAAGGTCTTTACTGCCAAGTAAAAATGCCTTCTGGCGAAGTCCGTTTGATCCACTCCCGCTGCCGCGCTTCGATCGGACAGCTTTCGAACACCGAGCACGAAAACATCGCGCTCGGTAAAGCAGGTCGCAAGCGGTGGTTGGGCGTCCGCCCGACGAACCGAGGCGTCTCGATGAACCCGATCGATCACCCGCACGGTGGTGGTGAAGGGAAGAGTTCCGGCGGTGGACACCCGCGCACTCCGTGGGGCGTTCCTACTAAAGGGTTTAAGACGCGCAATAATAAGCGCACTGACGCATTTATCGTGAAGCGACGGAAATAGTTAAGCGCCGCAATTTAGCGCAGATACCTCAGGAGACGAAGAATGGCTCGTTCAATTAGCAAAGGTCCTTACGTGGATTACCACCTGGACCACAAAGTCATGGAAGCGAAGAAAACGCAGGATCGTAAAGTCATCAAGACTTGGTCCCGTCGTTCGACCATCCTTCCTGATTTCGTCGGATTGACTTTCGCGGTGCATAACGGCAGAAAGTTCATCCCAGTGTACGTCACCGAAAACATGGTTGGTCACAAGCTCGGCGAATTCGCGCTGACCCGGACCTTCCACGGACACACAATGTCCGATAAAAAGGCTGCAGCCGAGGCGGCGTCCAAGCCGCCCGCGGCTAAGAAGTAAGGAGTAAGAGAACATGAAAGCGAAAGTAACTTCGGTTCGAATTACTCCTCGGAAAGTCGGCGCCATCGCAGACGAAGTCCGCGGCATGGATATCGGAAAAGCATTGTCCTACCTTAAATTTTCGCCTGCCAAGCGCACGGCGGGAGTTCTATCGACCTTGCTGAAAAGCGCGGTCGCGAACGCCACCCAAAAGCAAACGACAGACGTAGATAAACTTTACGTGAAGACTTTGCTGGTCGGCGCAGGCCCAATGTTGAAGCGTTTTCGCCCACGCGCGAAAGGTTCGGCTTCACCAATCATGAAAAGAACGTCTCAGATCAGCGTGTTGCTCGCTGAAAGGAACTAAACGATGGGTCAGAAAGTAAATCCAATCGGATTTCGACTTGGCATTACCCGCTCTTGGGATAGCCGTTGGTACGCAAACAAGCGCGACTTCGCAGGCCTGCTTGCGGAAGATATGAAGCTTCGCACTTTCTTGAAAGAGAAACTGTACGCAGCCGGTATTGCCCGCATCGAAATCGAGCGCGCGGCAAATAAAGTGAAGATCAACCTTCACACCGCTCGTCCAGGAATCGTGATCGGGAAAAAAGGCGCTGGCGTCGAACAATTGAAAGCCGAAGTCCAAAAGCTTTCGAAGAACGAAGTTTTCTTAAACATCGTCGAAGTGAAGAAGCCAGAAGCCAATGCAACGTTGATCTCCGAAAGCGTCGCCGCTCAGCTTGAGAAACGCGTGGCTTTCCGCCGGGCGATGAAGAAAGCGATGACCGCGGCCTTCAAGCAAGGAATCAAAGGTATCAAGATTCGTTGTTCAGGTCGTCTCGGCGGTGCCGAGATTGCTCGGACCGAATGGTATAGCGAGGACTCCGTGCCTCTCCATACTCTTCGCGCGAATATCGATTACGGTACCGCGATGGCAAAGACGACTTACGGAATTATTGGAATCAAAGCCTGGGTTTACCACGGTGAGATTCAGACCCTGAAGAAACTGGCGGCCCAAGAAGCTAAGGCGTTGGCCGCCGCAGCTAAAGACGCTTAAGCGTCTTTAGCGAAAGAAAGGTGGACCAGCCATGCTGTCTCCTAAGCGAGTAAAGTGGCGTAAAGTAGCAAAAGGGAAGATGCGTGGAAAAGCTCTGCGTGGTGGCTTCCTCCATTTCGGTGACTTCGGTCTCCAGGCGGTCGAGTGCGGTCGGATCAATGCCCGTCAACTTGAAGCAGCCCGGGTAGCGATGACTCGGTCGGTGAAACGAGGCGGACAGCTTTGGATCCGCATTTTCCCAGACAAGCCGATCACCAAGAAGGCCGCGGAGACGCGCATGGGATCCGGTAAAGGGAATGTCGAAGAGTGGGCAGCCGTGATTAAACCCGGCCGGATCATTTTCGAAATGTCGGGAGTGACCCAGGCAGAGGCTTTCGAAGCGCTCCGTCTTGCTCGCCACAAGTTCCCAGTGAACTGCAAGGCGATCTCTCGCACATCCGAAAAACTCGCGATGGACACCCTTGAAAAAGCGCGCGCTGCAAAGCGGGCGAAGAAGACAGCGGCTCCTGCCGCTGCACGATAGGCCGGAGGAACAATGGCTAAGAAGACGATGAAAGAACTGAAGAATCTTTCGGCTAACGAGCTGGTTGTGAAGACCCGCGAGCTCGAGAAGAATCTCTTCGATACGCGCATGAAGAAAGTCACTGGACAGCTTGCTGATCCAGCGATGATTTGGCGCCTGCGAAAAGAACTCGCTCGTGTGAAGACGCTGCAGACTGCAGGAAAAGGGAAGAAGTAATGGCTACCGAAACGAAAAAGAAAACGGCAACGAAAGCTGAAAAGCCAGCGGCAAAGACTCCGCGCGCTCCGAAAGCGCCTGCAGTCGCAAAAGTCGCGGGCCCGGTCGTGAAAGGGCTCCAGCGCCGGAAGGAACTGATCGGCACGGTTGTGAGCGATAAGATGCAAAAGACCATCGTCGTAAAGACCGAGCGCCGAGTTCGTCACACGACCTACGGTAAGTACGTGATGCGTTCACAAAAATTCAAAGCTCATGATGAAACGAACGAAGCCAAATCGGGTGATATCGTTCAGATCATCGAAAGTCGTCCGCTCAGCCGCGATAAGCGGTGGGCACTGCAAAAGATCGTTCGCCGCGCGATTCAAACCGCGGAAGCGAACGTCTAAGGAAGGGAACACCAGAGTATGATTCAGAGTACTACACGGCTCGACGTAGCCGACAACTCCGGCGCCCGGTCTGTAATGTGTATCAAGGTTCTCGGTGGAACGCGTCGTCGATACGCAACCATCGGTGATGTGATCGTGGTGACGGTAAAAGAAGCCGTGCCTAACGGCAAAGTGAAGAAGGGTGATGTGTTGAAAGCCGTCATCGTTCGGACCCGTAAAGAAACGAATCGCGGAGACGGAACTTATATCCGTTTCGATACGAATTCGGCGGTTCTGATTAACGCCCAGAACGAGCCTATCGGCACTCGGATCTTCGGACCAGTGGCGCGGGAACTTCGGGCAAAACAATTCACGAAGATCATCTCCCTCGCTCCGGAAGTTCTCTAAGAGACCCGAATCGAGGCAGCTGCAGGCGAGACCCCACCCCGGAGTCTCGTGAATCAGTCAAAAGAGGAAAAGACAGTGGCAAACGAAAACGATAAAAATACAGACGCAGCAAAAGCGGAAAAGGCTGCGAAGGCCGAGAAAAACAAGAAGGCCGGAGAAGGCAAAAAGGGCAAAAAAGGCGCTGGCGAATCCGCCCAGGGCGTCCGCCTAGCCGCTCCTGGCGAAACGAAAGTTTCCGGCGAAAAAACGCCTCGTCTTGATGTCACTTATAAGAAAGAAATCGTCGGCTCGCTGATGAAGCAGCTCGACGAAAAAAACCCAATGGCGATTCCGCGCCTGTCGAAAATCGTGATTAATTGCGCGATCAAAGACGCCGTGGCTAACCCTAAGGTCTTGGATTCCGCTCTCGATGAATTGACCGCAATCACCGGACAAAAGCCGGTTCTGACCCGCGCGCGCAAAGCCATCGCAACCTTTAAGGTTCGTGAAGGAAACGCTGTCGGTGTCATGGTCACTCTTCGTCGCGCTCGGATGTACGAGTTTTTTGACCGCCTTGTGAACGTGGCTCTGCCTCGCGTTCGTGACTTTAAAGGCGTCAGCGCTAAAGCGTTTGATGGTCGTGGTAATTATTCGCTCGGCCTTCGCGAGCAGATTATTTTTCCAGAGATCAACTACGACAAAGTCGATAAAGTCCGCGGAATGACGGTCACGATCACGACGACGGCAACCAACAACGAACAAGCCCGCGCGCTCCTCGCCGAATTGGGCATGCCGTTCAGAAAGTAATTTGGAGATTTAGACTATGAGCATGACTGATCCAGTTGCAGATCTGTTGACGAGAATCCGGAACGCGACTTCGGAAAACCACGAAAAGGTGGAAATTCCGGCTTCGCGCCTGAAAGCCAATATCGTTCGCGTCTTGAAAGAGGAAGGTTACGTTAAGAACTTCCGCCTTTCGCGCGACGAAGGCATGCCGGTGATCAAAGTTTATCTGAAGTATGCAGACAACGGCTCGGCCGTGATCCAAGGCATCCGCCGTGTATCCCGCCCGGGTCTCCGTCGGTACTCAGGTTATGAATCGTTTCCTCGTCCGCTTAGCGGCGCGGGCATCGCGATCGTTTCCACGTCTAAAGGCGTGATGACGGGATCGAAAGCACGCCAAGCTAAAATCGGCGGCGAGATTCTTTGCGAGGTTTGGTAAGATGTCGCGCGTTGGTAAGCAGCCTATTAAAGTGGTTTCTGGGGTAAAGGTCGCGTTCGCCGATGGCGTTGTGAAAGTGGAAGGCCCGAAGGGCAAACTTTCCCACAAGCTGGCTCGCGGAGTGACGCTGAAAATCGAGAAGGATGTCATCCTGGTCGAAAAGCAGCCTGAGCTTTCGATCAAGGCCGATGCTCTCTTCGGACTGACCCGGACTCTCGTCGCGAACATGGTTCACGGCGTGTCTACCGGCTTCAGCAAAGAGCTCGACATTGTCGGCGTCGGTTACCGCGCGGCGATGAAAGGTCAGACGCTCAGCCTGAACGTCGGATATTCGCACCCGATCGATTTCGCCCTTCCGGCCGGAATCGCCGGAAAAGTCGATGGGAACACCCATGTGACGATTTCCGGTGCGGACAAGATGATGGTCGGCGAAGTCGCCGCGAAGATCCGCGGTTTCAAGCCGCCTGAGCCTTACCAGGGTAAAGGCATCAAATACACGAACGAGCACATTATCCGTAAGCAGGGTAAAGCTGCTGGCGCGAAGTAATTAAGGGGTTAACATGGCTACGAAAATCCGTCGCACGACGAGTGAAAAACAGCAGATCCGGTTCAAGCGTAAGACCCGGATTCGCGCGAAAATCGAAGGAACGGGCACCCAGCCTCGTCTCGCCGTTTTTCGTTCGAATGCTAATATGTACGCTCAACTGATCGACGACGTGAAGGGTGTTACCCTCGTGTCGGCCTCCACCATGGACGAAGGCCTTTCGGCCAAGTCGCTGGGCGGAGCGGAAGGCGCCAAAGCAGTCGGCGCTCTTCTCGCGAAAAAAGCGAGCGCCAAGAACATCAACGCGGTCGTCTTCGACCGCAGCGGTTACCTCTATCACGGACGTATCAAGGCTTTGGCCGACGGCGCTCGTGAAGGCGGACTTAAATTCTAATCCAGGAGATTATCCAAAATGGCATTTGAACGGCAAAACAGCCGCGATAACCGCGAAGATTCCGAGTTTGAAGACAAAGTCATCCACATCAATCGATGTGCGAAAGTTGTAAAAGGCGGACGTCGCTTCAGCTTCGCTGCAATTGTGGTTGTGGGCGACAAAAAAGGTCAAGTCGGAGTCGGACTCGGCAAGGCCGGAGAAGTTCCGGAAGCGATTAAAAAAGCCGGCAAGCAAGCGAAGAAAAACCTGATGAAGGTTTCGATGACGGGAAGCTCGATCCCGCACGAAGTCACCGGGCAATGGGGCGCAAGCCGCGTTCTGATGAAGCCGGCTCCAGAAGGTACCGGAATTATCGCAAGCTCGTCGATCCGCGCGATTCTTGAAGTTGCCGGGATCCAAAACATTCTGACCAAGTCGATCAAGCGCGACAACCCACATAACGTGGTCCGTGCGACTTTCGATGCTCTTAAGCAACTTCGTCAGTTCAGCGAAATTGCCGCAGCCCGCGGCAAGACCGTCGCTGAAATCATGGAATAAGGGAGTAAGTCATGGCGACTGAAACGAAGAAAAAAGCCCCCGTAGCTGCCAAGCCTAAGAAAGCCGCTGGCTCGAAGCGCACGATCACGATCCGTCTCGCGAAAGGGACGATCGCCTGCCCTCCGAACCAACGCGCTTGTATCAACGGTCTCGGTCTTAAGCGCCGGGAACAAGTTGTTACCCTGGAGAATACCCCGGCCGTTCGCGGAATGATCCGGAAAGTTCTCCACTTGGTCGATATCGTTGCCGAAACGCGTTAGTTCCGGTATTGGTTCGACTTCCTAATAACAGTGCCGATTTGAAAGAATGGGCCTTTGCGAGTGAATGACTTCGCCTTCGAGCGTCGTCTGCAGCGTAAGCAAGAAAGAGAGTACGTAGATGTTAAGACTGAATACGATCAAGGCACATCCAGGCGCGACCCAAAAACGTAAGCGCCTCGGTCGCGGATCCGGTTCCGGACTCGGACAGACGTCCGGTAAAGGGGATAAGGGTCAATTAGCTCGTTCGGGCGGACATGTCCGCAACGGTTTCGAAGGCGGTCAGACGCCTATGTATCGCCGATTGCCAAAGCGCGGTTTTACCAATATTCACCGCCGCTCCAATGCGGTCGTTAACCTTTTCGAGCTTGAGAAGCTCGGCACGATTAAAGAAGTCACCATGGCTTCGCTCATGGAAGCTGGAATAGTAAAAGGTCGCCACGACCGTCTTACGATTCTTGCTACTGGAGAAATCACCACGGCTTTCAACGTGACCGCGCACCGGGTTTCTGGCGCTGCGGCAGAGAAGATCACAAAGGCCGGTGGAAAAGTTGAGCTCTTGCCAATTCCTGAAGGAAAGAAGCGAGTTAAGAAGAATAAAGCGGAAAAATAACGCTTTCGTCTTCGTTTAAGTTCAGGTCATATAAGCAGTGTCTGGGCGGTCTCCCAAACAGGTAGATCGCCCAGTTCCGTTTTAAGCGGCCTGATGCTAGTCACAAGCCCGCCTGGAGACGTCGCCGTCGTCGGCGCAGTAAATTTAACTGACCATTGATTCTCAGAGGAACTCGCATGTCCGGCATCGCAGGGATCATTAAGATCGAAGAATTGAGAAAACGGATTCTCTTCACTCTGGCCATGTTGGCGATCTATCGTCTGGGCGTTCACATCCCGACTCCCGGAGTCGATGGTGAAGCACTCAAGCAGGTTTTCGAAAGCATGTCGGGGACGATCTTCGGATTTTTCAACATGTTCTCGGGTGGAGCTCTCGAACGTTTTTCGATTTTCGCGCTCGGGATCATGCCTTACATCTCGTCCTCGATTATTTTCCAGCTTTTGACCGTCGTGATTCCTTACTTCGCGGAACTTCAAAAAGAGGGCGAGCAAGGGCGCAAAAAAATCACCCAATACACTCGGTACGGCGCAGTTCTTCTTTCGATCATTCAAGGAACGGGAATCGCAACTCAGCTCCAGAACTACCAGAATCCAGCGGTCGTGCTGAATCCAGGTTCGAGTTTCGTGATCATGACGGTGATCACGCTTTGCGCAGGAACGCTTTTCTTGATGTGGCTCGGAGAGCAGCTTTCCGAGCGCGGCGTGGGTAACGGAATTTCTGTGCTGATTTATGCCGGGATCGCCGCTGGAATCCCAGGTGGACTTGGCAATGCGTTTTCCCTCTATCGTTCGGGAGAACTCAGCTTCTTTAAGATCATCGTGATTGCAGCCATCATCCTCGCGACGTTCTACGCGATCATCTTCGTTGAGCGGGGCGCGCGACGTATCCCGATTCAGTACGCGAAGCGGGTGATTGGCCAAAAAGTATACGGCGGGCAGAATACCTTCTTGCCGCTGAAAGTGAACGTTTCTGGAGTGATTCCGCCGATCTTCGCATCGTCGCTTCTAATGTTCCCTGCCACTTTCGCCGCGTTTTCGAACATACCTTGGATGAAGTCGATCACGGATAATCTCGTGCCTGGCGGAATGCTTTACGAGGTTCTCTTCGTTTCGTTAATCATCTTCTTCGCTTATTTTTATACGGCCGTTGTTTTCAAGACAGACGATGTTGCGGAGAATTTGAAAAAGAACGGCGGTTTCGTTCCCGGCATTCGTCCGGGCGAGGCCACCGCCCAATACATCGACTACGTCTTGGGACGGATTACCTTGGGTGGGGCTCTTTATATCGCGGCGATTTGCGTTCTACCGACGATTGTGACCCAGACGATGGGCGTACCCTTCTTTATCGGCGGTACCAGCGTTCTGATCTTGGTGGGTGTCGCTCTCGATACCGTCGCCCAGATCGAAACCCATCTATTGAGCCGGAATTACGAAGGCTTTATGAAGCACACTCGTCTCAAAGGTAGGACGGCGTACACATGATCCTGATTTTCTTGGGCCCACCGGGGTCCGGAAAAGGTACGCAAGCGAAACGTCTGACGGCCGAACAAGCTTGGCCACAGCTTTCAACCGGCGATATGCTTCGGTCGAATATTTCTCAGGGCACGAAACTGGGGATTGAGGCCAAAGTTTTGATGGACCAAGGCCAGCTCGTCCCGGACGCGGTCGTGGTAGGAATGATCGAAGAGCGGATCCAGCGTCCCGATTGCGCGGCTGGGTTTATTTTGGACGGATTCCCACGGACGATTTCGCAGGCGGAGTCGTTGGACCAGATGCTAGCGGCCAAGAATCGTCAGGTTGATAAAGTCGTCGAATTCCAAATTCGGGATCAAGAATTGCTCGGGCGCTTAAGCGGTCGTCGGACCTGCAGCAAGTGCGGCACCATGTACCACGTCTCGACCTCACCCACGAAGGTGGAAGGTGTCTGTGATAAGTGTGGCGGCGCCGTCGTACAGCGCGACGACGATCACGTCGAAGTGATTCAGAAGCGACTCGCCGTGTACCACCGACAAACGGCTCCGCTGATTGAGTTTTACACTCGCCAAGAGAAACTCTCGTCTTTGGATGCGAGTTTGCCGATGGCCGAAGTTTTCGCCCAGCTGAAAAGCGCGATTCAGTCTGCCCGGGTTTAGGTCATGGTGAATATTAAAACTGAGCGTGAGATTGGGCTCATGGAAAAGGCCGGTCGTACGACCGCTCTGATTCTCGATACTCTTTGCAAAATGGTCGCGCCGGGGATTTCAACTTGGGATCTGGATCATTACGCCGAGACCCAGTGCAAAGCTTTGGGTGTAATCCCAGCATTTAAGAATTATCACGGCTTTCCGGGGTGCGTCTGCATCTCGGTGAACGAAGAAGTCGTCCACGGAATCCCTTCCAAAAAGAGGGTCCTCAACGAAGGTGATATTGTGGGTCTGGACTTCGGAGTGATCCAGGACGGCTGGTTTGGCGACACCGCTCGCTCAGTGCCAGTCGGGAAAGTGTCTCCCGCGATTTTGAAGCTGCTTGAGGTGACCCAGGAGTCTTTGATGCGTGGAATTGCGGAGGCAAAACCGGGCAACCGTGTCTTTGATATTGGGCACGCGGTCCAAAGTCATGCCGAGGCCCA
>CAZAKW010000077.1:0-9953 GCA_964485835.1 uncultured Bacteriovoracaceae bacterium | reverse complement strand
ATCTCGTGCTCGAAAGTCCGGACCATAATTCCGTGCGAATACTGTGCGATCACCATCGCCGTATCCTCTGGTTCTTCTTTTTTGCGAACTGCGGAAACAAGCTCGATAGCTTGGGCACCGACTTCGTAGAGGGCGACGGTGAAACTCATCCTCGTTCGAAGCGAGGGCTTTTCAAAAACGAGGGATACATTCTTGCCGGCTAGATCGAGGCGAGTCTTTCCCGCTTTGCGTTCGGTCCGAAGCGTTTCGGCCAATTCGAGCAAAGCGAGGAGTTCTTCGCGTGACAACTCTTCGCCCGTCAAAAAGTGCGGTGATTTCAGCTTTAGCATCGCATTAGTCCTTTCTTCCGAGTGAACGGAGTCGGCAAACCGTTCCGACCCCTTGGTCGGTGAATAGTTCCTCGAGGAGCCCGTGCGGACGTCGGGCGTTGAAAATATGGACGTCTTTCACCCCGTTCTTCAGGGCATGGAGCACCGTGGTCGCTTTGGCGAGCATTCCGCCTTGTACGACGCCCGATTCGATCAGCCCCTCAAGTTCCCCGGCGTCGAGTTCCTGGATGAGAGTTTTATCCTCTCCCAGAATCCCTTCCTGGTCAGTCAAGAAGAGCACTTTGTCGATATCGAGTGCTTCTGCGATCCGAACGGCGGCCCAGTCGGCGTTGATATTGTAAGCTTGCCCGTTTTCGCCGATTCCGATCGGTGCGATCACGGGAATCGTTCCGATACCCTGGTCCTGGGTCTGGAGAATCGCTTCGATCGCTGCCGTACGGACCTCGGCCACTTCGCCGACCAGCCCAAGATCAGCCCGCAAAGGTTTGCAAAAAAGCGTGCGCGCGTCCGTGCCGGAAAGTCCGATCGCACGGACGGCAGCCTGGTTCAAAGTGCGCACGATCCGACGGTTCACTTTTCCGCAAAGCACCATTTCGATGGTTTCCATCATCGGAGGGGTGGTCACGCGAAGTCCATCGACGAAAGTCCACGAGATCCCTTTCGACTCTAGCTCGCGATTGATCGCCGGTCCGCCCCCGTGCACCAGTACGACGTTGACCCCAGCGCCGCGGATCAACGAGAGATCTTCGCAGAGCGCGGTCACGAGGCTTTCGTCCTCAAGCGCCGCCCCGCCGAGCTTAATCAGCACGCGAGTCTGGCTGAATCGCTTCACGTACCCCAACGCCGATTTCACGGTTTGGAGGGTTTGGGGCGTATTCCGCGGTTCTAAGACGGCCATTCTCGCATCGGGTTTCATAGGATCCTTGCGGCCGCTTAGTTGTAGTCCGTGTTGATTTCCACGTACCGCTTGGAAAGATCGCAGCCCCATGCGGTGGCGTTTTCTTGCCCCACGCCGAGTTCGACCAGAATTTGGACGGTATCGGCTCGCAGCGCGGAACGAACCGTCGTGCGATCGAAGTCGACGGGCGCGCCACCGGAGAAAATACGATAGCCTTGTATGGTCAGCGTCATCTGTTCCAGGCTTGCGGCAGGAATTCCCTCGGCGCCAAGACGAGCGAGGATTCGGCCCCAATTCGGGTCTTCGCCGTGAATGGCGGATTTTACCAGGGGGCTCACGGTGACGCCGCGAGCAGCCTTGCGTGCAAGCTCCAGGTCGTGGCATCCGCGGATCGTCACTTCAATCAGCTTGGAGGCTCCTTCACCATCTCGAGCGATCGACTGGGCGAGCACTTTGGAAAGCGCGAAGAGCGCTTCTTTAAAGGTCGCCATATCTTGATCGGTCTTCAGAGCGACGCCCGAAGCGCCGTTTGCGAGCAAGAACACGCAGTCGTTCGTGGAAGAATCTCCATCGACCGAAATCATGTTGAACGAGAGATCCGCCGCTTTTCGGACCAGGTCCTGCGCGACCGGAGCGTCGATCTCGCAATCGGTGAGGATATAACCGAGCATCGTGGCCATGTTCGGATGGATCATGCCTGAACCTTTACAGATCCCCGTGATCCGGACTTTTCCGCCCGAAAGCTCGACTTCGGTCGTGACCGTCTTCGGCACGAGATCGGTCGTGAGAATCGAGAGCGCGAAAAGTTCCGCGTAATCGGAGACCTTCTCGACGAGTTCTTGTGAAGCCGCCTCTAGCTTTTCGATTTCAAGTTGCTTGCCGATCACTCCGGTCGATGCCGTCAGGACTTGGTGAGGAAGACATCCGATGGATTTCGCCACCGAAAGCGCAAGTCGCCAGTTTTTGTCGCGACCTTCCTGTCCAGTGGCTGCATTCGCTTGCCCCGAATTCGTCACGATCGCGCGTACGTGCGTGGACGGCATCAGCCCCATGCAGTATTGGACGGGCGCGGCCTTACACTCGTTTTTCGTGAAGACGCCGACGCCGACCGCTTCCGTTTCGGAAATGATCACGCCGTAGTCCGGACGATACCGACGAACGCCGGAATTCACTCCGCCTGCCTTAAAACCGAGGGGAAGGGGGGTTCGGGAAATGCCTGGTCCGGACGTCATCGTACTGCTTCCTCCAAAGGAAAGTTCACTAAGCCCAGCGCGGCCGGCTGGTCGATTAAGCGGTTGAAATTCTCCACCGCTTGGGAGGCCGCTCCCTTGAGCAGGTTATCGATCAAGGAATGGACGTAAAGCTTACCGCCAGCGTCGGTGGCGTAGGCGATTTGGACGCGATTCGTGCCGACGACCTGTTTAAGGGAAAGGAGTTTTGGGCTCGTCGTCTTCGCGCCGATTCGGCCAAACTTCGCGAGCGGATAATTCGAATACGCCGCCATAAACGACGCTTCGACATCGACCGCGGTTTTGCCGACGGCAAGTTTCGCGTAAATTCCCGAGGTGATCCCCCGTGGGGTTGCGAGCAGCGAAGTCGAAAAGAAAGGCGAAGTCTTTACGCCGGCGAACTTTTCAAGGTAGGCGACGATTTCGGGGTAATGTTGATGGGCGGCGACCTTATAGGGAAGGCATTCGCCGGCGACCTCGGAAAAAAGGAGTCCCTCAGACGCTTTTTTACCCGCGCCGGTCGTACCCGATTTCGCATCGATCACAATCGTCGCCGGATCGATCACCCCGTCCCGTACGAGTGGGATCAAGGCCATCAAAACGGAGGTCACGTAGCAGCCCGGATTGGAAACGAGCACGCCTTCTCCGGTCTTGGGGGAATACGGCGCGGAAAACGGAACCAATCCGTACTGGGCGGCGGCGAGAGCCGTCGTCGCCGAGTGTTCGAAGCCATACCACTGGGGATACTCGGAGGCTGGCAGGCGGAAGGCACCGGAGAGGTCAACGACGTTTACGCCTTTGGTGATCAGTTTGGGCGCCAGTTCCATCGACACTTCCGCGGGGGTCGCCAAAAAAAGGGTGTGAAAGTCTTGGGCGAGCGTTTCCGATTCAAGCGCGCCCATGGGGAGGGTAGGCACGGCTTCCGCACCTTCAATTAAAAGTTCGCGGCCCAGAGAGAACGACGCGGGATCGGTAGCGAAGCATGCCTTAAGACGTCCCATCGGATGCGAAAGAAAGAGACGGGCGAGTTCGAGCCCGGAGTAACCCCGCGCACCGACAATCCCGATCTGATAAGGGCCTCCGGAGGTCGCTCCGGGAGTCGCATACTTATGCATCATATTGAGTAATTATGCGCATAAACGCCACCAGTCAACGAAAAATCGTTGCATGGATGAATTTTTATGCATAAATAGAAACACTTCCAAACAGGTTAAAAAGAAGGTTTCAAACATGGAAAAAGCTAAAAAGTCTCGAAAAACAGTCGTTCTCGTCTATTCCGGCGGCTTGGATACGTCGATCTGTATTCCGATGATGAAAGAGGAATACGGTTACGATCATGTCGTGACGGTGACCGTCGACGTTGGCCAGCCTGCCGAAGACATCTCCCAAGCCGCTGAAAAAGCGAAGATCATGGGAACGGAGCACTATACCGTCGACGCGAAGGAAGAGTTCGCCGCGGAGTACTGCTTCCGTGCGATCAAGGCGAACGCGATGTACGAAGGTTATCCGCTTTCGACTTCGATCGCCCGCCCACTCATCGCGGCGAAAGCCGTCGAGATCGCGAAAAAGGTCGGCGCCACGGCGTTTGCCCATGGATGCACCGGTAAAGGGAACGACCAGTTTCGTATCGAATACGGAATTCGGGCGTTGATGTCAGAAGCCGTGATCCATGCGCCGATTCGCGAAAAGAATCTGACCCGGACCTGGGAGATCGAATACGCGAAGCAAAAAGGAGTGCCGATCCAGCAGTCCCTGGAAAAGATCTGGTCGATCGACGAGAATCTTTGGGGCCGATCGATCGAAGGCGGACGTCTTGAGGAACCGAATTACGCCCCGCCAGAAGAAATCTTCCAGTGGGTGAAGTCTCCCCAATCCGCACCGGACAAAGTGACGGAACTCAAAGTCGACTTCAAGAACGGCGTGCCGGTCGCGTTGAATGGCGAAGCGTTGCCTCCCGCCCTTCTGGTGATAAAAGCGAACGAACTCGCGGGATCCAACGGGATTGGCCGGATCGACGTGATGGAAGACCGGATGCTCGGGCTTAAAGTTCGAGAGAACTACGAATGTCCCGGTTCGACGCTCTTGCTTACGGCCCATAAAGCGCTTGAGGCACTCGTGCTCACTCGCGACGAAATCCGGTTTAAAGAAAAAGTCGATGCCCAGTGGAGCGAGCTCGCTTATCAAGGTCTTTGGTGGGATCCGTTTAAAGACGACCTCGAAGCGTTTATCGGCAATACGCAAAAACGCGTAAGCGGAAGCGTCTCAATGCGCCTTTACAAAGGTTCGCTGACAGTCGTTGGCCGCGAGTCTCCATGGGCGCTTTACTCGGAAGACCTCGCGTCGTTCGACACGACGACGTTCGATCAACGGGAGTCGACGGGGATGGTAAAGAATTTCGGACTCCAGCAGCGGATGTTCTTCCACTTGGCGCAAAAGAAACTGTAATCGATCGTTGATGGATTGAAGGGATTTAACGATGTCCAAACTCTGGGGCGGAGCTTTCGAAAAAGACACCGACAAGCAAGTCGAGGTATTCACCGCCTCGATGGCCATCGACGAACGACTTTGGGAAGTTGATATTGCGGGTTCGATCGCCCACGCGACGATGCTTGGAGATCAGGGAATTTTACCCAAGAGCGAAGTCGCGACTCTCGTCGAGGGCCTGCGTAAAGTCGGGGAAGATATCCGCGCGGGCACGCTCGTTTTCGACCCTAACGCCGAAGACGTGCATTCGGAGATCGAGCGATTTTTAACCGACGCGGTCGGCGCGGTTGCCGGGAAACTCCATACCGGGCGTTCGCGCAACGACCAGGTCGCCACCGATACTCGCCTCTATCTTCGGTCGAAAATTCTTACTTTCAACCAACAGCTTAAAATTACCCAGGAGTGGCTCCTTTCCGCGGCCCGGAAAGAAAAGGAAACGGTTCTGCCGGGGATGACCCACCTCCAGCACGCCCAACCGATTTCGCTCGCCCACCATCTCCTTGCCTATTTTTGGATGTTCCAGCGCGACCGCGAACGCCTCGCCGACTTGGTGAAGAGGGTCAATCGCATGCCACTGGGAGCCGCCGCGTTGGCAGGTACGACATTTCCGATCGATCGGCAGCAGACCGCCAAATTGCTGGGATTCGACGCGGCGATTGAGAATTCCTTGGACGCGGTTTCAGACCGTGATTACGTCGTGGAATTCCTCACCGCCGCTTCCCTCATCATGATGCATCTCTCTCGCCTCGCCGAGGAGTTGATCGTCTGGTCCACGCTGGAATTTGGTTTCGTCAAACTCGACGATTCCGTAACGACCGGTTCGAGCATCATGCCGCAGAAAAAGAATCCGGACGTCGCTGAACTCATCCGAGGGAAAACGGGGCGGGTTTACGGCGCGTTAATGGGGGCGTTGACGATGTTGAAAGCGCTTCCGCTTTCCTACAATCGTGATCTCCAAGAAGACAAAACCTTTCTTTTTGAAGGCGTGGATACAGCATTAAGCTCGATTCGGCTGATGCGGTTGATGCTTTCGACCGCGAAGTTTAATCGTCCGCGAATGCAAGCCTCGCTAGCCGGCGATTTTTCCAATGCGACGGAGATCGCAGATTATCTCGCTGGGAAAGGGCTGCCGTTTCGTCAAGCGCACGAAGTGTCCGGACGCACGGTGAAGTATTGCGCCGAACAAGGGAAAGCGATTGAGGAATTGACCCTTTCGGAACTCCAAACCATCGACGCTAATTTTTCTGCTGATGTTCTCGCTAAATTATCGCACGTCGCCGCGATGCGAGCGCGCAAGAGCGAGGGCGGCACCGGCCCCGAGGCGGTCGAGAAACAAATCGAACTCGCGGAAAAAGCATTGTAACCGGACCTTTAGTTTTCAGCTCCGGTAATATTTGCAATCCAGTTCGACGGTGACGTCCACGGACGTGCCGTCCCCAAGGAGAAGTTTAGTCGTTTCGGATTCTTTGCCTTTTCCTTTTTCTCGCAAACGAATGCTGTCGCGGCCGCCATTGTAGGCTTCAAATACGACGTCAACCGTCGCTTTCGGTCGCCGACGGGAAAAGTTCACTGTCGTCGTGGACTCGACAATATTAACGAGTCCAAGAGCGAGCGTGCGCTGGGGGTAGCTGCGAACGAGTTCCATCTCGCGGGCTTGGTCCACGCTATCGATACGAACAGTGGAAACAGAGGAGAGTTCGGTGCCTTCAAAGCGTGTCGAGATTCGCGTCTGGCACTGAAGGCCTTTTTGTTTCGCGAGGAGGTCCCCGACATCCGAAGCGGCGAAGGCTGAAGATGAAAACAGAGCGAGAACGCCAAGAATTTTTTTCATAGGGTGTTGCTCCTAGAGGCAAGGTTAGGGGCGGTTCGTCCCTCAAATTGGGCTACGTTATGGACGTTGCACCTCACGTGCCTAGTCGATAAGAGGCATTTCGTCCGGATCCGCGCCGGGGAAAAAATTTGAGCCTAGACCTTTGGGTTAAAGTTAATTTTTAAGAAGAAAGTCGATTGTTCCGGTGCAAGCACCAAGCGCGATGCCGAAGCTCACAGGGCCTTCATCCTTGAATGACGCGGGAAAAATAACTAAGCCTTCAAGTGTTTCGCCAGGCTTAGCCGTGCCTGGCTTGAGCACACCGGGTTCAATCGCGGAGATGCGTTTACGGATCGCTTCCGCTTTCTCCCGATTCTTCGCCGCGTCCTTTTTCTTTTCCCGGTATTGACGATTCGCCGCCTGAATCGACGGATCGGCTTTGCCACCCGTGAGGGAGTCAAGCCCTTCGATTCCTTGATAGGATTCCATTTTCGTTCGCGTTTCGTGGAGATCGAGCGCCGATCGTAAATCACGCAGGTACACTTCGGGATCCGCCGCGACGATGGTAGAATTCGGTACGATTTCTGGCGATCCGGAAAGCGATAGTCCCGCTGGATTATAGTCAAGAGGTGCGTTCGTCTTGTTCGTCAGCCGGACGCGCACGAGCATCTCGTTGGAATTGGAAAACTCGCTTCCGATCTGCACGACGCATTTTGGAGTGACGAGCGTTCCGAGTCGGACGCCGTTTAAGACTTCCGGTTTTTCCACGGTCGGCTCCAATCGATACCGAGATGCGCACCCGAGGGCGGCAAAGAGCGCAAGGGGGACCAGACAGACGCGAGTGATCTTGAAAAGGGTCATGTCTTGATCTTACTCGTAACTTCGCCGAACGACCACTATCGTGACTCGGAGAAATTCGCTTGGTCCCGCGCTTCGATCTGACCGTTGATGATGACGGTGTAAAAGATCGGCGTGGCGGCCGCAATCGTCGCGCTGACGCCGCAATACCGAGTCATCGAAAGGGTGACGGCTTCGAGCACCTTCGGGAGTTCTTTTTCCGGGTCCTGGAAATCGACTTCAAACTCATAAACGAGATCAAGTTGGGAAAGAATCTTGGGATGGGTCGCTCGGGGAGTGCCTTCGCCGCTGAGCCGAAGCGATTTGATCGGGAGTCGGAATTTCTTTAAAAGGGCGACGACGTCCATGCCGGTGCATCCGAGTACGGCGGAGATCATCATTTCCTTAGGTGTCGGCCCGAGATTTTTTCCGCCCAAATCAGCGACGTCCATGACGAAGGAATGGCTTCTTGCCTTTGCATCAAACGTCATCGCCTCTCGCCACTGGATCTCTGCTCGCATCGGACGAATGTAAACCTAAGCGAGGTCGAAAACCAGAAACTCGGTCTTCGGGTCGCGACTTTTAAACGTCAGCCGAACCTCGTCTGAAATCGACGCTCCGTCGCCCGCATTTAGAATCTCTCCGTTTATTTCGACTGCGCCTCGGGCGACTTGGACCCAGGCATGGCGATTGGCGGCAAGGGGAAGTTCTACCGTTTGATCCACCGGGAGAAGGGAGGCATATAATTTCGCGTCTTGTCGGATTCGCACGCTGCCTTCCGCGCCGTCCGCGGATGCGACTAACCGAAGTTTCCCTGTCTTTTCCACGGCGCCAAATTGCTTTTGGTCGTAAAGGGGAGGCGCGTTTTTCACGTCGGGAAGGAGCCAAATTTGGAGAAGGTGGGCACCTTCGGTTTTCGAAGGATTCTCTTCGCTATGGAGCACTCCGCTGCCGGCGCTCATGTATTGAACGTCGCCGGGACGGATAATCGACCCGTTCCCCATCGAGTCTTTATGTTCGAGGGCGCCTTCAAGAATATAGGTGATGATTTCCATGTCGCGATGGGGGTGCGTCCCAAAGCCGTGGCCGGCCTGGACACGGTCCTCGTTGATCACGCGGAGCGCGCGAAATCCCATATACTCGCGATCAAAGTAATCACCGAATGAAAAGGAATGCCGAGCGACCAGCCACCCGTGGTCTGCGCTTCCGCGGTCGGACGATTTTCGGATGCGAATCATAAATGCCTCTTTCTTGTCCGTAGATTCCCCGAAACCAAACGTCGGATCAACTCTATTTGCATTCCTTCATCCACTCTTGATCGGCGGGACGATTAACTCGCCGTTCGATAAGCGAGGCTGGTTCCTGCAATCACTAACAGGAAGTAGACGAGGCGCTTGAACGTCTGTTCGCTTACGAAATCATGGACCTTAATCCCCGCAAACATCCCCATGAGGACAAAAGGCAAAAGCCAGGCCGAAAACTGCAGGGTGTAGACGGTGATCTTTCCCGAGAAGGCGAGTGAAAACAGAAGTACGACGTTAAGGATCAACCAAAGAAGCGCAAGCGTGGTGCGGAAGCGCCGTTTCTCGGGAATTTCCCGGGACGCGTAGTACACGATGAGGGGGCCGCCCGATGCATAGAGTCCTTGCATGATCCCGCCTGCGATCAAAAAGAAGGCACCTTGGATCGGGCCGAGTCTGCGTTTTGATGGGGAGGTTGCCAGTTCGACTACTCCCAATAAGGCGACGGCGATTCCGAATACGAGCTTTAACGTCTCGGAAGGGGCGATATGAAAGATTGCGATCCCGATCGGCATGCCGATGCCCGCTAAGGGAAGGATGCGCGTGAGGAGCGCTTTTCGATCGATGTCGCCCCAGTAACGGATTACGAGAAAAAGGCTTAAGACGAGATTGAGTGGCACGAGCATCGGCACCAAGTCTTCGATCGCGAAAAACTGGGCGCCGAAGATGATGGCGAGGATTGTTGCGCCAAAGCCTGCACAGGCTTCCACGAGATTCGAAAAAAACACGATGACCATCAATGGGAAAAGCGTTTCCATAGAGCTTGGCGGTAGGTTATTCGAATCCGAGGCAAACATGAACGACCTTTTCGATTTGATCGGTAATCTCGGCAATTGTCCTTGGAGCGACTGGCGGCCGGCTACGCTGCGCTTCTGCGAAGCCCACGTTTGTGAATGGATCGTGGCGCCCGCGGAGACGTGGTCCAATCTGGCGTACGTGTGGGTCGGACTGATCCTTCTTTTCAGTGGCGGGTCGTCCGATTCACGCCGAGCTCTAGCGCGGGTTGAAATCCGGCTCGGTTGCTACGCGATCGTCGTGGGGATTTGTTCGTCGCTCTTCCATGCC
>CAZAKW010000076.1:6330-10003 GCA_964485835.1 uncultured Bacteriovoracaceae bacterium | reverse complement strand
AGTAAATGCCAGGAAAAAGGCCAGGGAATAGGCGAGGTGAGGCGATGGCTCTGAATCAAGGTCTTCAAAAATATCGAGATTCCGCGAAAAAGACGAAAACCGCGGCGCGGGAATCGGTTCGAGAAGTGGAAAAGAAGCCGCCCGTCAAAGCAGGCGGTAAGTCTGCGGCTAAACCGGCTTCGACTGATCGAACGTCGGAGAAGATCGAAAACACCTTGAAGGCTGCGAAGAAGGAAAAATTCGCGGAAGCTGAGAAAGTCGAGAGCTCGGCGAAGATGAAAACTGCGGCGGCAAAGACAGTCACGAATGCGGCGAGACACGCGAATGCGACTCCCGCGCGCGCTAAGGAAGTCGAAGACGAACAGGATTCCACCGCCGAAGAAGCCCAAGAGACCGAGCTAAGCGCGGCAGCTCCCGACGACGAGCAAGCCCTGCAGAAAGAATTGGAAGAAGAGATCGCGAAAGACGCGGTCCAGACCTCGTCGCTCGTTAAGGAAGATTATTCTCCGACGAACAGTACTCGGGATCGGCTGGTGGTCGAATACGCGCCGTTGATCAAGTACATCGCCCAAAAAATCGCGGCGCGCCTCCCGACCAACATCGAGCTTGATGATTTGATTTCGAGCGGCGTGATCGGATTAATGGATGCGATCGAAAAATACGACGCTTCCCGTGATAATAAATTCAAGACCTACGCCGAATTCCGGATTCGCGGCGCGATCCTGGACGAACTCCGAGCCCAGGACTGGGTCCCGCGCTCGGTTCGTGAAAAAGCGAAGGCGCTCGAGCGGTGCTACGTGCGGATCGAGCAGCAGAAAGGCCGGCAGGCGACCGACGAGGAAGTTTGTGCGGACCTAGGAATTTCCCAGACCGAGTATCACGAGATGCTCAACCAAGTGCGCTCGGTTTCTTTGCTTTCGTTTGACGATGTCCAGAATTTCTCGAAGGCCGACAAGCGTGCGCTCCATGGTTTCAGCGACGTAGCGACTTTTAAGAGCGCGACTCCCTACTCCGAGGTGAATCACGCCGCGCTTAAGCGGATGATTTCGGAGGCGATTAACGATCTTCCGGAGAAGCAGCGTCTCGTACTTTCTTTGTATTACTACGAAGATCTGAACCTGAAAGAAATCGGCCGAGTTTTGGACGTGACCGAGTCCCGGGTTTCGCAGCTCCACACCCAGGCGATTTTGCGCTTGAAAGGAAAGCTTCGAAACCATTGGGACGAGTTTCTCGTCCTCTTTGGCGCCGGCGGACTTTAAGCGGCTTTCTTTTCTTCTGAGCCCGGGTCGATGTCTTTGAGCGCTTCGAGGACCGAAGCGGCGTCGGGGGTCGCGTCGCTTGCGGTAGTCGCCGGCGGAGGTAGATTCGCAGGATTCGAAGCCGCGAGGGCCTCGGCAGCTAGGTCGGCCACCTGTTCGGCAGGTTGATCGCCAGCCTGTGCGGTCGCTTTGTCGGCGCTTGGATCGGAGGGTTGCTCACCCGCAGCAGCGGCCGCCATTTCCGCCGCGACTTGTTCGTCGCTTGGAGCCGCGCCTTCGTCGGATTCGGCTGGGGGCGGAGGCATGGCATCGACGGGGGCGGCTTGGTCCGCCGCGGCCGTCATTGCGGGATCGCCCGTTGGCGCGTCTTGCGTGACCGCGTCCTCGATAAAGAGACCGTTCTTATTCACGTAAAGATCCGAGAGTTCAGTGCAGAACTTTTTGAAAGCTTCCTGGGTGGCGGCGTCTTTCCAGAGCAGGGCGAGCCCGACTCGGTAAGGATAGGGTTGGCTCGTGCTTGAAAGCACGTGCACGGAAGAAGGTTGGTACTGGCACCAGACAACCTTGGCGACGAGGCGGAAGTGTTTGGGATGAAAAAGTTCGAGACTGAGCTCCGCGTTCGGCGTGAGGTGGGTAGCGGCGTAGACGCAAAAACCGGCCGGTGTAAAATCGTTCAACAGGCCACGCGCAGGAACTTCGACGAGGAATCCGTCTTCGGACCGAAAGCTCAATACGACGTCCGCGCGGCGCACGTGAATCGGTCGGGAGAGACGGTCTTTTTCTCGGGCACGCGCCGAGACCAGTGCTTTGATCCGCTGGTTAGTCGATGACCACATAAACAAACGCCCCTCTCCAAACTTCGTATCGGATGGATCGGAGCGTTTCTGTAGGGGCTTTAGGATTGCTTATGCTTTTAAGTATTTGAATTTATTGTATTTAAATTCGTGAATCGCGCAAAAACACGGTGGGTAAGGTTAGATCGCAAGCCCGATGCGGATCGCATAACGCCGATCCTGCAAACCGCCGACGTTCAGCGACATCTCTTCGCCGTAGGTCGCGAGATCAAGCTTCAAGACCGGAAGATCAAATCCGACCCCGGCCGTGAAATAGCCTTGATTGATCCCGCCGCGCAAAAAAATCGTGTCCTTCACTTCAAGCTCGGTTCCCATATGGAGCGTGCGGAAGAGAGATCCACCGTCGTTATTCCCGATGTCTTGGATCTCAAACGCAAAGAGCGCGGAACTGAATCCAAGAAAACCGGGTTTTTTTCCGGAAATTCCGGTGTTGTAGGTTCGAGGTTGCTTTGGGGGCGCGGGTTGGGAGCCGGTCATAAAGTCCGGGCTGCCCTCTTTGTAGGTCCCGCCGAGGAGATTGTTCATCGCGAACGCCCCCTGAAAGTTCCAACCTTTGGGTTTCCAAGCAAGGTTGTGGCGGAAGCCCAAATCGAAATCGAGGTTGGAGCCTTCGCCGGCGACGTCCTTCACGGACTTAAAGGAATCGCCTTTGATGTAATCGATCGTCGAGAACGTTTCACGAGTGGCCGCGCGGTACATATAGTGCGCGGTAATCCCGACGGCGAGTCGTTCCTTAAGAAACTTCCGGGCGAATGTCGCGGCCGGCCCGATATCGACGAATACGTTCGGTTCGGCTTGGAGATTGCGCCGAAGATCAAGATCCATTTGCGTGCTGTGGATCAAGCCTACGGCGAACGAATTGTCGTCGCTGAGAAATCGGGGCGAGTAGTAGGCCGGAATCACGGTTTGGACTCGGACGTGATTATTTTTCCCCATCGTATTGGCGACTTTTTCCAGCGTGTCGCCGGATCCGGAGATGTCTCCCGCGTTGGAGATCGCCCCGCTATTCACTTCGAGGAATACGTTCACAATATCAATCCGCCAGCGCGGATTGTCGGCGATCCGCGCCGGGTTTCCGAAGAAGTTCTCGTCGAATAGTCCGGTCGAGTACCGAACGCCGCCCATTCCGGCGGAACGCGCGGATTGGTAGGGGCGAATAATATTGTCGAGGGTTCTTGCTTGGGCTGCCATCGGTACGCAGATCAAGGAGGCCAACACGATCGTAGGGATGAGATTTTTCTTCATAAAGCCTCCTTTTAGTTCCTGCCGACCGCGAGTTGTTGAACGAGAAGCGCGCGGGCGCACTCGTTATCCGACGCGACTGCTGGTTCGTTCAAGATCTGGGAGGTTAGGCTAAGAGATTCCCCGCTGGCGACTTCCATTTCGGTGAGCGCCAAATTTAACGCGTTGATCGCCGAGACGAACATGCCCCAGTCCGCAGCCCCCGATAGACTTGCCGTCGCGGCGTTGTTCAACCGAGTGGTCGAACCGCCCGCGACGATTGCCGCGCTTGCCGTCGTACACTCCGCACCCGCACCGCCTCCGCATGCGGTGACGACG
>CAZAKW010000076.1:0-6320 GCA_964485835.1 uncultured Bacteriovoracaceae bacterium | reverse complement strand
ATCGAGGTGGTGAATCGAACGAAGCCGCGGAGGCGAGCATTTTGGATGTTGGCGACTGTCTTATAAATATCAACCAGGCGTTGGCGTTTCGCTTCGCCGGGAGTCGTTCGATAGCTCAACGCCTCGGCAAGCTCGGTTAAGATCGATCCGACCCCTTCTCCGTCCGAGATCGAAAGGGCCCGCACCATCGCCGCGATGTCCATTCCCTCTTGATCAAGGTTGAGGAAGGCGAGCTCGGCGATGGCGTCTTCGTTTCCACCAAGCTTACCGTAATATTCTCGGGCGCAGGCGAAATCTCCTTTATCGAAACACGCACGCGCTGCCGATAGTAGCTGGCGATCTCCGCCGGGGTTGTCGATTGGATCGAAAACGTTGCACGCGCTCGCGATCGCGAGGACGGCGGCGGAACCCACCAAAAGCGGACGTAAATGAATTTTCATTTCAAAATCGTAACCGGCAATTCGATCAGGCGTCGAACGTTTTTTCGCCGTTTAATAACGATCGGTATAACGCGTCTACTTTTACGGTTAGTTCTTCGAGTGATCCGTCGTTCTGGATACGATGGGTGGCGGCCGCCCTTTTTTTTTTCAAGCGACGGTTGTGCGCCAATAAACTGGCGTGCGGCGCCAGTTTCCATCTGGTCGCGTTCGACCAGCCGCTCAAGCCGTGAGGCCTCGGTCGATTCGACTAGGATCACGCCGGCGAAGTCCGCGGCTCTCCCGGCTTCGACTAAGAGTGTTGCCTCGTAAAGAGCGAATGGCGGCGTGCCGGCCGTTTCGGCGTGGTGCTTGATCGCATGGAGGCGTTTCGCGCTCTCTTGCTTGATCAGCGGATGGAGAATCGCTTCCAGGTCCGTTCGTGCATTTTCGTCGGAAGCGATGAGAGCTCTGAGTTTTTTAGAATCGAGGGTCCCGAATCGTTTCTCGATAGCAATCGCGCCGGGCTCGCCGGGCGCGCGGAGTTCACGAGCAATTGCGTCCGCGTCGACCGTCGGGATTCCGTGGGCACGGAACAATTCGGCGACCTTGGATTTTCCGGACGCGATTCCGCCGGTTAGGCCGTAAACTCGGAAGGGCGAATTGGAACCCGTCACGAAGGCTGCTTTCTTTCCTCTTGTTTCGCGAGGTTCCAGTGACGATCCATTTCCTCAAGGTTCGACGTAGCCGGCGTTTTCCCCTCGGCAGCAAGCGAGTGTTCTATGAAACGAAAACGGCGTTCGAATTTCGCGAGAAAACCGCGAAGGGCTTCCTCGGGACGGACTTTATAGAGCGAAGCGACGTTGCAGACCGAAAATAAAAGGTCGCCGATCTCTTCCTCGATTTCTTTGGGTTTGCCGGCTCGAATGGCGATTGAAAGCTCTTGGATTTCTTCTTCGAGTTTAGCGAGCGGTCCTTCGGCATCGGGCCATTGAAATCCGACTTTCGTTACTTTTTCGATCGTCTTTTCCGCACGCGCGAGCGCGGGAAGGCCCTTTGGAATCCCGTCCAGCGTCGACATTGGTGCGGCTGGTTCCGCTCGCGAGGCTTTCTCTTCGGCTTTGATCGCGTTCCAGTTTTGAACGACTTCGTCGGTGCCCGCCACTTGCGTGTCGCCGAAAACATGGGGATGGCGTCGGATGAGCTTTTCGTCAAGCCCCCGGGCGACGTCCGCGAAGGTAAAGGCATCGACCTCGGAGGCGATTTCGGAATGGAGCGCGATTTGGAGGAGAACGTCCCCAAGCTCTTCGCAGAGCGCGGCGCGCAAACCAGGGTGGGTCAGCTTTTCCCGGCTCTCTACTTTATCTAAGACTTCGAGCACCTCGTACGACTCTTCGATCAGGTAAGGACGCAGCGATTGGGGAGTCTGCTTCTGGTCCCACGGGCAACCGCCCGGAGCGCGAAGACGGTGGACGGTTTCGAGCACGCGGTCAATTGCTTCGAGCGCGGCTGCGTCGAGGAAATTTTTTCGGGACGAAGTTTCGGATTTCATACGTTCACTCTCTTTTTCTTCATGTTAACCTAGTCCCGGCATGCCGAAAAAGAAACCCTCCCGCGCCGCTTCCGGTTCCGCATTACCGCTTACGAAAAAGAGGCCACGCGTAGCTTGCAGCGCCTGCTTCCTTTCGCCTCCGGGAGCCGCGAGCTTCGAATGAAGGCTGGTTTTACCGCCAAGGAAACCGAACCGGCCTTTGGTTTAGACGTCGCCTTCGTCAGCCGGGTGAAGATGCGCAGCCTCAATCGGAAATTTCGAGGCAAGGACGCGCCGACCGATGTGCTCTCGTTTCCGGCGCTAGAGATTTTCGCCCGCCAAGGCCACCTGGGCGATGTCGTGATCTGCGCGCCGATCCTAGAGGCCCAAGCCAAGGAGCGGGGCCATTCTCCGCGAGACGAACTCCAGGTCTTACTCGTGCACGGGCTCTTGCACCTCTTGGGCTACGATCATGAAAAATCGAAGCGAGAATCCGCGGAGATGGAGCGCTGGGAGAACGAGATTCTAGGCCAAACCGGGCTGATCCGCCGTACGAACGGCATCGCTCGGGCAAATGGCCCTGTCAAAAAAGCGAGACGTTCGTCGAAAGATTGACGCTCGTTCTTGGCTTCGGTTCCGTCTATACTTAAATCGGTGTGAGCATGGCCGGAGGGAATGATGAGCAGCCCAGGTGATGAAAATTTCGTGCGAGGGACGCGTACGTCCTCGCGGCGGCGATTCGGAGTTTGGATTTTCTGCGCGGCTTTCTTTCCGATCGCATCGGTAGGTGCCGAGTGCACGAAGTTTGCCGAGCTTCCCGCGGCGGTTTCTCGCGCATTTACGCTCGACGTTAAGAAGGCGCAGTTAGAGTTTTTGCCCATTACGCTTGGAAAGCATCTGGCCTATGTCATCTCGAATATCGAAGGGTGCCGGATAACCACGGGCGAATGTGATGCTCAGATCTATTTTTATGGTCCCGACGGCTGTTACCACGAAGCGCTGACGTTTCGGGGAAAGTGGCGGGGGATTCTGCCCGGTAAAGATCAAGACTTATCGGCGCTGCGTGCCGCGGTCGAGCGTGCAGGCCCGCTTGGAAAGATCACGACGCTTTATCGATTCGATTCGAAGCTGGGTACGCTTGTCGAAAGTGGTGAAAAGCGATGAGGCTTCGTCGGCAGCGTTTTTCCAAGTTCGGGCTTTGCGGCCTGGTTCTCGTCGCTTTTCTTTCGTCTCCGTCCGTTTTCGCTTATCCCATTTTTTTTAAATGTGAAGGAGGGCGGCTGGAGGACGTGCTCGATACACGAGATATTGAGAAAGCCGTTAATCTGGCGAATCTTTCCGAAAGCAAATTAAATTCAAAACTCGTGGAAATTTGCGCCGGGCGATTCGAATGTTTCGAAGTGTTAAAGCAGATGTTGTTGCTGAGTCAGGTCACCGTCGAAGCGGCGTATGAGGTTTTGGAAAAAGAAATTGCGGATTTATCCACGGTCGCCGAGGCGCTGAACACGAAAATAAGCCCGGACCTTCCTGCGACGGCAAAGCAGATCATTTCCATTTCAAACGAGATCCATGCTTGTCGCAAGGCCCAGGAAGGACTGGATTGGAACTCGTTCAACTTAAAAACCCGCGAGCCCGTAGCCGGTGTGACCAGTGGAGAGGATGTGTTGATTTATCATCGTCTCGACAACGAGTATCTCCACCATTCTGGAATCGAAAATAGCGATGAAATCTTGGATCGGCGAAAATCCCAGGATTCCATCGGGTGGGTGATCCTGGATGCCGTAGCCGCCGATGTGGATCCTTATATGGCCCTCGCGGTTTCCTTTATGGAAGCGCGTAGACCTAATCGATTGGTGCTCGATCCTGGGACTTTATTAGCGGAAATGAATTGCGGCCCCAAAGTAGTGGGACGAGTCGACGACTCAAATAAGGAAGCGGTAGCGAAAAAAGAGAAACAGCTGCTCGATAAAATTGCGCTTGAAGAGAAAAAGAGCTTAGAAGGCGGAGGCGTGCCAGCAAAAAGGAAAACCCTCGTTTATTCGTTCGGAACCTTTCATGAGGTTTTTCCGGGAACTTACAACCCTAAGAATTCCAAGATTGTCGACGTGATGGTGCGGAATAAAGATCAATATATTTCCGGTTATGGCGACGGACCCGCGCTTGCGTGCAAGCAGGGTAGAAATGTCTATCTTGCTTCGCAATCGGGAGAAATTTTGAAAGTCATCGGGGAACGGGTGGGGGAACTCTCCGTTGCGGACGCCTGCTGCATGAAAATTCCTTATGCTTCTGAAGACGTTTTCGCGATTGCAGCGAATGTTTATCTAGGGCACGAGGTCGACAGTCATTTTAGTAAGCACAAGAACTCGCCGGAGGATACGGCTCTGATTGCGGCCATGGCCGTGCAAGGCTTCAACGGGAAGGGTCCCATCGGGCTAACGGAAAAGAAGGGTGTCGGTGGTTTTAGGTTTGGTATTGATACTAGTGTGGATCCCCAGTACGGCTACCAAGCTTTGGATACGGTGTTGAACAGCTTCATCAATAATCCGATGATTCGCGCTTTGGTTGATTATGCGGAAGAAACGATGGGAAGAAACCCCAAGAGCATTCTTTGCCAGGGCAAGGGAGATGGGGCATTTGCCGTTGATTCCGAGTATTACGCAAAAAAACAGAAGGATATTGAACGGCTTAAGCCCTATCGGGGTAAGGCATGGTCGCAGTTAGGCACGCTTCAAAAGGCCGCCATGGTGCGCGAGATGGGTTTTGCAATGGACTCTCAAAATAATAGCCATTCTAATCTTACTCCGACGGAACGTGAGAGCTTGATTCAGGGTCTTCGAGCCATGGCTGAAGTAAAGACGGACGCCGAGCGATGGGAAGTTTACCGCGCGAAAGTATATCCGTATCGTAGTACGCTTTTTAAGACGTCCTCCAAAACTTGGAAGCGCCTGGAAGACGCGCAGGTGATCGAGTATCGGGGTAGGATTTTGAACGCTCCCTCACAAGAGACTCCATTTCCTGATAAATGAGATGGGACGATCTGAGTTGTCTACGATTTTAATGGATAGCTCCGCGCGAATGGAGAGCAGTCGGTCCCGATAGCGCTATACCAGCGCCGAAAGTTTCTCGGTCATCAACCGGTGGTGGGCTTGGCAAAGGAGTCGCAGGTTCTCGGTGGTCGTCTCGCCGCCCATGACTAGCGGCACGCGATGATCAAAGTCTAACGCATGCGGCGAGTTGCAGCGATGCTTGGTTTTTCGATCCGTATAAGTGCAGAGGTTTTGATCCCGGATGCGAACTGCGCGGCGAATGGCGATGGGAATGAAGCGGGAGGGTTTGGGATTTGGCGCAATACTGGAGCTTGGCGCAAGGTTCGGCGCGGAGGTCGATTTTTGCAGGCCGACCTGCTGCTCTGCTTTGTTCTGCGCAGAAGCTTTGGAAATCTTCGCTTCGGTAGGAAATGGCGAGCGGCATTTTTTTGAAGCCGAGCTGTGCAAAGGATCGAGTTTCTTTAGAGCAAGATCCGCGAGTTGCTGAAAAAGCACGGCGTAGCTACCTTCAAAGTTTCGGTGAGCAAGCAATCCTTTTAGTCGCTCAAGCTTGCCAAGCAGTTCTCGGTCCGCCAGAAACTGGATCTGGGTGAGTTCCTCGCTCACGGCTCGTTCTTTTTCTTTAGGTAAAGCGGAAGCTGGAGAGATCGCGGCAAGCGTTCGCTCGCACTCGCGAGTGGATTGGTTAAAAAGGCTCTCCACGGTTGCCTTCTTTTCTTCCAGCGATATGTTCCGGCGCTTGGCTTCTTCTTTGAAAAACCCTTGAGCCCGCGCGGCGGTTGTAAGCGTTAACTCGCCTGAGCGGATTTTAAGTTCAAGCTCGGGCAGGGTTTTCAGAAGGCGCATGGCCGAGATCCTACGGTGGGCGCTGCCCTCAGAATACCCGAGCTCGCGTACCGTAAACTCAAACAGGCTTGAGTAGCCTCGTTCGATGTGGAGCTTGCGAGATTCCACTTCGCGGAGGTAGTGGAGAATCTCCGTCGTTACTTCCCGCTCACGGGAGACCAGAGATTTGAGTTCCTTTAAGAGTGCCGAGTCGATTTTGCCGGAAAGTTTCATCCAAAAACGATTAACACGGCTTTTAAAAATCGAATTTTGCGCTTTAAAACGGGCGAAAAGGCACGAAAACTTTAGAGCCATCCGCGCAGAGATTGCGGACGATAGAGTGCGAACCTGGGCAATCTGCGTGCGGGAGAAGACTGAATAGTCACTCTTCGCCATTCACAATGCTTTCTGATTTTTTGCTCAAATACCCCGTCAAGATCATTCGTGGTTCAGACCAGGTACATAGGTAACAAAACAGACCGACGACATAGGTGACACTTT
>CAZAKW010000075.1:0-10013 GCA_964485835.1 uncultured Bacteriovoracaceae bacterium | reverse complement strand
CCCGGCCTTCCCGATCGCTCGGCGCATCGCTTCGGCGGGCGCGGTCGTGAACCAGACCGGGTCCTGCGCGAAGCCCGCGTAAGCAACGATTTTCGCCAGCGGCTTGAGGCCGAGTTCTTTCGCCTTATCCGCCGACATGAGCACCACCGCCGAAGCGCCGTCGTTTAGGCTTGAAGCGTTCGCCGCCGTCACCGTGCCCGCTTTGTCGAAGACGGGTTTTAACTGTGGGATCTTATCGTAATTGACTTTCGCCGGACCCTCGTCCGTATCGATCACGACTTTATCGCCTTTTTTTCCAGCGATTTCGATCGGAGCGATCTCGTCTTTGAACTTTCCTTCTTTCGCAGCCGCGTTCGCGCGTTGGAAAGAGCGGATCGCGAACTCGTCTTGCATCTCGCGCGTGAACCCGTATTCCTTCGCGCAAAGCTCGCCGCAATTGCCCATGTGCTGGTTGTTGTACGGATCCCACAACCCGTCGTGGATCATCCCGTCGATAAACGGTGCGTTCCCCATGCGCAAACCGCCGCGCGCGTTCGGGAGATAGTACGGAGCGTTTGACATCGACTCCATCCCTCCCGCGACGACGACTTCGTTATCGCCGGTCAAGATCGATTGAACACCGAGCATGATTGCTTTCATTCCTGATCCGCAAACCTTGTTGATCGTCGTGGCGGGAGTGGAATTCGGGATCCCGGCACCGATCATCGCTTGGCGCGCCGGCGCCTGGCCAATCCCGGCTTGAAGCACGTTCCCCATAAAAACTTCATCGACCTTCGCGCCCTCGATCCCGGCCCGCTCTAAGGCCGATTTAATCGCAACCGCGCCTAGCTTCGGCGCCGTTAAGGAAGCAAGCGAACCCTGAAAAGCGCCAATCGGAGTGCGGGCAATGGATACGATAACGACTTCTCGGCGAGTAGATTGACTGTGTGCGGCCATGGGAATCTCCTTTACGATTGGGATCTGTAAACTTACATCGCCGACCTCGAGTTTCCAGAGGAAAGTGGGGATAAAACCCGCCCCGAACCGAGCCCTCGAAAAGAGGGCTGCGCGCCGCGTAACCCTTTCTCGCCGCCTGACTCACTGATAAGCATAAAGCATGGAAACCCGACCGCTTCCCTCGCGTGAGTTCAAAGAAAATCGTGGTGCCCGCCTTCTCTGGCTGGCCGTCCTATTCGGTATTTTTTGCCTGGGTTGGCTTTCCACCGTACGCGCGGCGCCGGTGCTCTCGACCGAACTCCCTGACCTCGTCGAAAAAGTTTTGCCCGGAGTCGCGAACATCAGCTCAACCAAGATTCTACGGACGATGTCCTACGGCATGGACGAGTTTTTCCAGCTCTGGCAAGTCCCGAAGGAACATCCCCAAAGTTCGATGGGATCGGGATTCGTGATCTCGAAAGACGGGTTTGTGATCACCAATAACCACGTCGTGGAAGGGGCCGACGAAGTCGTCGTCACCTTATTGAATCGCAAGACCTACAAAGCCCGAATTATCGGGCGCGACGACAAGCTCGATATCGCGCTTCTCAGAATCCGCGACGATGCCGGCGCCGCGCCTAAGGATCTTGCGCCGATCACGATGGGCGATTCGACGAAAGTTCGGATCGCGGAACCGATCTTCGCCGTCGGAAATCCTTTTGGTCTTCAACACACGGTTACGACTGGAATTATTTCCGCGAAGGACCGCACGATCGGCATCGGTCCGCTGGACAATTTCCTGCAAACCGATGCGTCGATTAATCCCGGCAACTCCGGGGGGCCGTTGTTTAACTTCCGAGGAGAAGTGATCGGCGTCAACACCGTGATTTTCTCGCGGACTGGCCAAAGCGCGGGGCTTGGATTCGCGATCCCGATCCACGAAGTACGCGCAACGCTGGAAGACCTTAAAAAATACGGCCGGGTTCCAAGACCCTGGCTCGGCATCCTCGCCCAGCCGATGACCGGCGCGATCGCATCGCACTACGATCTGCCGATCGACGAGGGCGTGATCCTCGCAAATCTCGTGCAGGGAGCGCCGGCGCAAAAAGCTGGCCTTCGTATCGGGGACATCCTCGTGTCGATCAACGGGACGGCGGTTAAGGAAAACGCCCAGGTCGAGCGCGAGCTTTACCGGAAAAAACCGGGCGACACCGTCACGATCAAGTTCCTTCGAAAGGACAAAGAGATGGAACGCAAAGTGAAACTCGCCGAGCTCCCTAAACTCGATCGCCTGCCCCAAGGCATCATTTAAGTTCCGTCACGCGCGGCTCGCCTTTCAAGACGACCGCCCAACCAGAAAAGAACCTGTCATGGAAAGTCGCCGTAACTCCGTAAAACCCACGATGCGCCTCTCGAAAGCCGCTGACCTCCCGACCGATTTCCGAAAAATCGTATGCGACGTCTACGCCACGAATTTCGGCGACGGACTGAAGCTTCTCAAAAAGCATCAAAAAGCGAAAAACTCGTTTGAAGTTCGCGGTTCAATTTTTGCCGACGAGATCGTGATGGCCGTCTCGCTTGTCACCGAAGGACAAATGGCCGCAACGACGATCCATTGTTCGCTCGACTTCGATCCGAAAGCGTCTTCTCCGACCGCGCAAGACCTGCTTGCGGTCTGTGTGGATGCGATCGGAAGTCTGTTCGCGACTCTGCTCGATCCGACGAAACCGGAGCAAATCCTTCTGCTCGCGGACGGATCCTCCGCGCTTTACGACGAATTGCCGCTGGAGTGGACCAAGGTTGAGTTCGAGAACCGCCGGGTCTATCTCCTCGTCGATCGCTCGAATCCGACCTTGGACGAGATGACGGATAAGTGGCTCGCCGAAAACGATCCGGAACTTGATCAAGAAGAAGAAGATTACGACGCCGAGACGGAAGACCTGTTCATGACGGGAAAACCCCGCAAAGACGATTCCGTTCACTAAGCAGGTCCTATGAAAAAAGACACAGATATTCTCGTTGTCGGTGGTGGCGTGATCGGAATGGCGTGCGCTTACGAGCTTGCTAAGCGCGGTGCGAAAGTCACGGTTATCGATAAATCCGAACCCGGCCACGGCTGCTCGTACGGGAGTGCCGGGTGGCTGACCCCATGCTTTTCGATGCCGCTTCCGATGCCGGGCATGCTGCTCAAGTCGTTGAAGTGGATGACCGATCCGGAAAGCCCGCTCTATATCCAACCGCGTCCGAGCTGGCTTTTAATCTCCTGGTTGACCCGGTTTCTGCTTTCGATGAACCGCAAGCAGATGGTTCGCTCGGTCACCGCCCTTACGGAAATCTCCAAGTACAGCCTCGATGTTTACTCGCGGCTTTCCGAAGAAACCGGTCACCCGATCGGGTTTGAGAAGATGGGCCTTTTGATGGCGACCCAATCTCAAGGCGGTTTGGATTACGCGGTCCAGGAGATGAACCTGGTGGCCGAGCACGGCGTCGCCGGCCGCCAAATGTCGGTTGAAGAGCTCCGTGCTTTCGAGCCGGCTTTAACCGGACACTTGCACGGCGGGGTTTATTTTCCAAACGAGGCGCATGCGGAACCGCTCGAAGTCGTGCGCGCGCTGGCGGCCGGTGCGAAGAAACACGGAGCGATCCTTCTTTCCGGCCACGAGCTGATCGATTGCCAAACGAAGGACGGAAAAGTCGAATCGATCCGCACGACCAAAGGCGTGCTTCGCGCCGATCAGTTCGTGTTCGCGACGGGATCCTGGTCGACGGGCGTAGCGCGCTCGCTGGATCTGCGCGTGCCGATCCTCGGAGGCAAGGGTTACGCATTCATCACCAAGCCGCTCTCCCCAAACCCGCGCCGTCCGCTGATGCTCGTCGAAAAGAAAGTCGCCGTCACTCCTCGGAACGGATCCCTGCGATTGGCCGGGACGCTTGAGCTCGTAAACAACGACTACTCGATTTCTCCGCGCCGGATGGACGCGATCGTCAAGGGCGCGCGTGAATTTATCAACGTGCCCGAACAGTTCGAGTACACGGAACTCTGGCGCGGGCTTCGCCCCTGCTCGCCGGATGGGGTTCCGCTGATCGGTTACGCGAAAGGATATGCGAACTTATTCTTGGCCACTGGCCACCAGATGCTGGGCCTGCAATCCGCAACGGGCACGGGCCGGCTCGCCGCGGACTTGATCTTCGGGACCCCACCGCTTTTCGATCCAAAGCCGTTTCGGGCGGACCGGTTTTAGCGCTGACGGAGCCTCACCGCTGCGTTCGGCTTCTGTCCGCTGCGAAAACGTCATTTTTCTTACGTTTCCCGTGAAACTGCAGAACGTGCTCGCCTCAAAGCGCCACTTGCCGCTAAAATTAAAGAAGTTAAAGGAGCGACCATGATCGCACGACTTTCGATTCTTTCCCTCGCCGCCTCGACCTTCGCACTCGCGGGCGACTGCGATCTACCGAAGAATGCTCCGGCGAGTGCCGCGAATAAACGCCAGATGGCGATCGACGCTAGCGTTCGCGAGATGGAGAACAGAGAAACCGCGGCTTCGACGATCTATTTCGTTTTCCCCACGGCCTCCGGAAAAGATTCCGAAATCGTACCGCTATCGCTTCCCGAGGGGTACCAGTTCCAAGTCCCAAATGACCTTGCGAAACGGATCGCCCATGCCAAGGCCAATGGCGTCTCCGTCCAGCTCCATAATCCTTCGAACTCCGGCCTTCTCTACTTTATCCCCTATTCTGTCGAAGGCGAAACGTCGGTAAAAAGTTTCAACCCGAAGGCCGATTGCCCGCAAGCGGTCGCCGACAATCGCGCGTTTCACAAAGGTTGCTCCACGCTTGAAGCTTCTCTCCGCGGGATGGAGACGTTGACGATTCTTTACGATCAAGCGGCCGCACGCTGCGAGGAAATCGCGGTGCTTGAATCCAAGTCCGGAGAACTCTCGGCCGAAGAGTCGGAGCTGCTTGCGGCTTCGATCAACAATTTGAACAAAAAATTCGGCGCGATATCGGGCGTGAATCGAAGCCCGAGCAATTTAAGCGCCCCCACCTTCGCGGACGAAAAAGTCGATTCACGGACCCAAAAAGGCTTAGAACCCGGACATACCGGCCGTCGCCGAATGCCACCCGTCCATCCCCGCACCCGGATTGGGAATAAGGCGAATTAGCCTTTACGCCGGGAAGGCGAGCGGTCGCCAAGCGCCCTATCGCCCCCCGGCCACGAACTCAAAGACTTCACTACGGATTGAAAACGACGCCGTTTGAAGCCGTGACGGAAATAATCGAACATTCGGGCATGGTGTGGCCCACTATGCTATAAACCCCAGTAATGTAGTAGCTCTTGCTATTCCCGGCGGTGATGGGCAGGTAAGATGGACAAGTCAACACAACCTTTAGCCCTTCGCTAGGAATGCTTTTGGTTGAAAGCTTAGCATTCACGCGTTCCAAGAGTCGGACGTTTTTCACTTCGTTCGCACTTGCCGCGTACACATCAGGTAGAATGGCGCTACTGTTTACCTGATCATGCCAGAGTACGAGCATTGGCGTAGGCTTCACACCCACAGTGGCCGTTCCTACGATCGTTAAAGTTCTCACGGCAGGCACCGCATTCGCCTTACTAGAGCGCCGTCTTTTCCCGGCTGCTTCGGCATCCTGGATTCCGAATAGAACGACGGACATGAGTACAAGAAGACTTACGCCTTGAATTTTTTTCATAATCCCCCCCGGGAGTATCGTTTCCATGGGAGGTGCATTGGCGGTGCCAAATAGAAGCGAACTGAAATTATGGGTATTTTTCTAAAACCGACGTAAGCCCGCCTGTCGAAGTTTTCGACAGTCGAAAAGACTCTAGGCATTCGCCTGTCGACCTACGCAGCACGCGCAAGCACTGCAATTCCTATATAGCGCACTGCGTTACTTAATGATACTTGGCGCCTCTGTTGTTAAACATCCCGGCAGAAAGCGTAGACTTTTTCCTACTCCGAAAGCCGGGACCCTACCCCAACGTCAACTAACGGAGTTTTTATGAAAATGGCTTTATCGACAATCGTCCTAGCTATCGTGTCCTTTTCCGCGGGAGCCGCGGAAGTAAAAAATGCAACCGTCGTCACCGCGGATGACGGCACCTACGCTCTGGCGATCCAAGTTCGCTATGGCGGCGGCTGCAAAGAACATAAGTTCAAGCTCGAATTGGGCAATTGTTTCGAAAGTATGCCGGTTCAGTGTTTCGCCGAACTCCAGGACCTCACGACGGATGACTTCTGCGAAGCCTTGATCTCGGAAACCATTCAAATCCCCTTCTCCGAAGCGGGCTTGAACGATTCCTACTTCTCCGGCGGTTCCCTCGCCATCAGTGGTGATCGCGAATCTTCCGCGGCAGTCGAGCTCCCTCAAGATCTCTGATCCTATCCCTCACCGCGTCCGTCATTGAGAATCATCCACATCGAACGGGTCGCGTCCAACACGGGCGACACCCGTTCGATGTTCCTGCACTAGACGAAGCTAGGAACTAAAAATCCGAATCGCTGTCGTCGAACTCGCGCTTGATATTGTCGATGATCGCCTCGTCGGCTTCGTCGTCTGCAGGGATATCGTCGACGCTGTCGTCGAGTTCGAGGTCGTAGATTACTTTCGAGAACGCGACTTCGTCGGCGAGGTCGTTCTTGATCGCTTCGATGTACTTGTCCGGATACTTCGAGACGAGTTCTTCGATGTACTGATTGAGTTTCTTTTCGCGCAGGATGAGTTCCTTGCGCTTAATTTTTTTCCAGTTCTTGATGTAGTGCAGACGGCAGTAGCCGGCCGTGGACGAGGAGCTTTCGCAAGAAATCTCGCGGCACATATCGTCGTAATTTTTCGGGGCCGAGGCTTTTTTCGGAGCTTTGGCGATTTTCAAAGGTTTGGTGAGCGGTTTCGCAGGCGCGGCCGGAGGCACCGAAGCTTTACCCTTGAGTTCGCTGGTCTTTTTGGAAGCGGACGCTTTCGACATCGATACCCCTGCGCTTGGCTCGCCTTTTTTGACGGCATTTTTGCCGACGAGTTTACTGCTGACAGGAGGCTTAACGTCCTTTTTCGAGTCCGACTTGAGCGATGCTTTTTCTTTCCCTTTGAAGACCGAGGCGATGCCTTTTACGGCGGCGGCAAGTTTGCCGCCTTTCGCGGAGGAAGACGTCTTGGACGATTTGGCGGCGGTTTTGGATGCTGCCTTGGCGCTCGGCTTGGACGAGGACTTCGTTGCGGTCTTCGACGCCTTCTTGCCCATAGGCTTGGCTTTGGATTTCGACGGAGCTGGTTTTTTTGCCATAGTCTTCCTGGTCAAAGTCTTGCGGGATTGAGAACTTAGCTGCTAGCTTAGCGGTGTGCCACGCCCACCAAAACGCGTCAAGACTTTCGGCGCAATCGACCTCCACTTCCACGGCGCTTTCGGCATCGATTTGATGACGGCAGCTGCCCCGGAGCTCGATCGCCTATCGATAGAACTAAAGACGCACGGAGTCGCCGGGTTTTGCGCCACCACCCTTTCCAGCGGAGAAAAAGAGCTCGGTGAGACCGTCGCGAGGCTCGGTGCCTGGATTCGTAGCGGCACTGCCCGGGGAGCCAAACCTCTAGGGATCCATCTCGAAGGTCCCTTCTTAAATCCTCAAGCGGCGGGGGCCCATCCCGAAGGCGTGATTCGAAAAGCCACCCTTCCCGAACTCGAAAAACTTTGGTCCCTATCCCAGGAAACGCTCCAGATCGTCACGCTTGCACCCGAAACGCTAGATGACGAAGCGCGTGATCAAGTGGGCGCTTGGGCGAAAAAACACCGGATTCGCCTGGCCATCGGCCACACCCGGTGCACTCGGGCTCAAGCCGAAACCGCGTTTGAAGCGGGCTTTTCCGGAGTGACCCATGCCTGGAACGCGATGGCCTACCACCACCGCGATCCGGGAGTCTTGGGCGCGGCTTTCGGTCGAAAAGACGTGTTCGTCGAACTCATTCCCGACGAAGTCCACGTGCATGAGACCTTGATCAATTGGACGCTCGCTCTCCACCCCAAGGGCACATTTTTCGTGAGCGACGCGGCTCCCTCCGCAGCGACCGACGGCTCCCATTTCCACCGTTTCGGGGATCTCGAATGCCGGTACCAAGACGGGGCTTCGCGCCTTCCCAACGGAATGCTCGCGGGGGGAGGTAAACTTTTGCCCGCTGCGTTTGCCGACTGGATCGCTCGAGAATCGCTTCGGCAAGGAACCGCACCGGAAAAACTTCTCCGCGCGCACCTCAAACGCATCCACGAGCTGCCGCTTGCGGCACTTTGCATGAAGAAGGCAACCGCCCGTTCTCTTTTAAAACGCTATCCAATCACGTTTGAGGTCGCCTCCTCCGTTCGCGGCTCCCCGCCGCAAATCCGGGTGGCGACGCCGCGTCATCGATGATAGCACTGCGGTTCTGCTATGAAGATCCATCTCCACGAAATCACCGAAAACGACCGCGAAATCATCGTCTCCGAAAAAGACGCTTGGGTCACCTCGACGATCGAGGGGCTGGACGAATCGATCGCGATCGTGCCGGGCTCGAACGAGGCGCTTCGGCCCGAGAGCTTGAAAACGAAAGCCCCGACGCGGGATTCGGACGTTCGTTTTAATCTCCGCCGTGTCGACGACGTGATCGTTGTTTCGGGCGATCTTCGCACGAGCGTCCAGCTTCTCTGCTCGCGCTGCGCTTCTCCCTTTATCCTTCCCTACGACGAACATTTTACGGCCCTTTATTGCAAGGATAAGGAAATGGCCGGGATCTCCTATCTGGATAAGAACGCGGTCCCTCGGGGGCAGAACAAAGGCTACGCGCGCCACGCTCACGACTTCGAAGGCGTCGACGGACAAGAAGCGGCCAACGACCTCGAAATCACCTACATCGCCGAGGATTTTTTGGATTTGCAAAACGTTCTGGTCGAGCAGATGCAGCTTCGCATTCCTTTCCAGCCGCTTTGCAAAGAAGACTGCAAAGGGATTTGCGCCAACTGCGGCGCGGATTTGAATGTCGGGCGTTGCGCCTGCGCGAAGCTCCAGAAGAAAAGTCCGTTTGCGGTGCTTAAGGGATTTAAGATCGGCGAATAGGTCGGTCCTCCCCGCTCCTCCTTCGCTAAAATCTTTTCCATTTCGCGGGGCCGGTGCTAGTTCTGTGAGTCCATGTCACGACTCCTTCTCGACGTCATGGGCGGAGACTACGCCCCTAAAGCCATCCTCGACGGCGCATTGCTTGCGCTGAAAGACCTCAAGCACCCGCTCGTTCTCTTGGGTGACGAAGCAAAAATCCGAAAACACGCGATCGGGAAGTTTCTCGACGGTGGAGCGAAAGCGAACGGAAAAGTCTCGCTCGTGCACGCGCCCGAAAACATCGAGATGGACGACAAGATCAAAGCGCTGCGCGCGAAACCGAACGCACCGATTAACGTCGGCACGCGTTTGGCCGGCGAAAGTTGGGCTGCGTTTCACGAAGGCAAGGGCACGCCCGACGCGTTCGTCTCCGCCGGCCATTCCGGCGCGGTGATGGCGTCGGGGTTGTTAACCCTCGGCCGAATCAAGGGAATCGAACGGCCCGCGATCGCGACCCGGTTGCCCACGATCAACGGGAAAGGCGTCGTGTGCTTGGATATCGGAGCGAACGTCGATTGCAAGCCCGAGCATCTGCGGGATTTCGCGGTGATGGGCGCGATCTTTTCTTCGGCTTCGAATCCGGGGCTTGAACGCCCGAAGATCGCGATCCTCTCCAATGGCGAAGAACGCACCAAAGGCAACGACACGACTCGGGCGGCGTACGCGCTGCTTGAAGGCCATCCCCTGCTCTCCGGCCCCAACGCGCTTGGCGAATTCGTCGGCTACTCGGAAGCCAAAGAGATGTTTAAAGGCTCTGTCGACGTCGTCGTGATGGACGGCTTCGTGGGCAATTTGATCCTGAAAAATTCGGAAGCCTTGGGCTCAAGCCTGTTAAAAATTCTCAAACACGAAGCCAAGCGCAATCCCTTGAACCTGATCGGCTTTGGGCTTGCCTGGGGCGCGCTTCGGTCGTTTAAGAAAAAAGTCGATTTTCGCGAAACCGGCGCGGCTCCCCTACTCGGCGTA
>CAZAKW010000074.1:0-10099 GCA_964485835.1 uncultured Bacteriovoracaceae bacterium | reverse complement strand
GGCGCGTCGGGCTGGGCGCAGAACGACGTCTTGAACGCCCTTTATCGGGGGGGCCTCGTCGCCACCGGTGGCGCCGGGAACAACGGTCCGGTCTCCCAATCCGTTACGCACCAAGATCTACTACGCGCCTACCACGTCGCGATGGCACCGAACCCTTGGGAGATGGGGCGCTACCTGATCCCCAACGATTCGAATAACGACCCGTTTCTTGAAACGTTTGATACGAAAGGGATGCGGGCGATCTGGGCGCCCCTTTTCACGGGGAGTTCGACCGCCGCCAATGCGAATCCCGCAGCCGAAATCATCGATTACATCAACCGGATGGCCTCGGGGTACACGACCCAAACCGCGTCGGCCAAAAACATCTTTAGCCCGGCCGCCCAAGCCGCGCTCGTCACCCAAGTGAATGCCTACGTCAACGGCCTCCTCAAAGACGGGAAGGGCGAAGATGGCGAAGGCTTGAACGTGATCCGCATTTTCGACCCGATTTCAACCCGCGTCGACCTCTCGGGAAATCGCCTCCCTCTCGCTCCGAGTGTCCCGGATACGATTCAAATGCGGGATGCAAAGAGGCTTAAAACGGCCTGGAACGACGTCCTTTCGCGAACTCCACCCTTCGACTACCAACAAAAAGGACGGACGGGTTATAGCGTGAAGTTCGTCCCATTTACGACTCTGCGCACTGCGTCTGGCGTTACGACCAACGGAACCGACTCCTTCCAGAATCGCTTACCGACCTCGGGTGGGGTCGGGACGGACGTCGTGGAAATGCGACATTAAAAGCCCCGGGGCCTGTTCAATCCCATTGCCAATTGCTTTCTCTATTCGCTAAATTCAGAAAGATTCCAGACTCGACCCCACCATCCATTTTAGCGACATCGAAGGACCCAATCGACATGGCCAAGAAAAAGAAAGCCGCAAAAAAAGCTCCGAAGAAAAAAGCCGCCGCCAAGAAAAAGCCTGCGAAAAAAGCGGCAAAAAAGGCGACGAAAAAAGCAAAGCCTGCGAAAAAGGCCGCCGCTAAGAAGAAGCCTGCGAAAAAAGCTCCGGGCAAAAAAGGCCCCGCGAAGAAAGCGCCTGCTCGCAAAGCGACCGCTAAAAAAGCGGCTCCTCGCAAAGCAGCAGGACGTAAACCCGCGCCTAGCAAGATGAACACCTCGACGACCGCGCCTTATCAGTCGAAGATGTCCCAAAAAGAACCGGTCAGCGCGTCCAGTTCCTTTATGTCTGGGCTCGCGACAGGCGCCGGCGCTTCGGCGGCTTACTCGAGCTTCGGCCAAGACAACGATAGCGAAGAATAACCAAAACCTTTTGAAAAAGCGTGGCGGCAAGCATCGGCCTGCGAAAGCGGACCGATGCTTGCCGCCACCTTCGTTTTCGGATTTGAATTCAGTAATGCATTGCCGATGATTTGAATTGATGACTTAACCTATGGAAATACGCGACGTCCTGCACGGATCAGTTTCAATCGAATCCCATGAGCGGGCTATTCTCGACTCCCGCTACTTCCAGCGTCTACGGGCGATCAAACAATTAGGCTTCGCCGAGTTTTCCTATCCGAGCGCGACCCATAACCGCTACGTCCACTCGCTCGGCGCCATGCGGGTCGCAACCCAGGCGTTTGAAACCATCTTCAACGGTCCGCAGTCTCGCCCCTCCCAAGATGCCTCCGATCGCCTCCTGCTTGCGAGTACCGCGCCGACCGCATTCGCACGTTTTCGCGCCGTCACCCGCTTAGCGGCTTTGCTCCACGACGTCGGCCACGGTCCCCTTTCCCACACGACGGAATTCGCGATGCCGCCGGTTGCTGAGCTCAAACTCCCGGCATGGACCGGGATTTCGAGCGCCGATCGAAAAGCCGATCACGAGGACTATACCCTTAAAATCATCCTCGATTCGGATCTCACCCCCTTACTCGACCGCGCCGGCGAATCCTTCGGCTTTTCGGCGAGGCACGTGGCTGCGCTGATCGAACCGAAACTCCCGATTGAAGATTCCTTTTTCGTCGAAACGATCGGCGGCAAGACGATCGACTTTCGGCCGATCCTCCAGCAAATCATCTCCAGCGAATTGGACGCGGACCGGATGGATTATCTTCGGCGCGATAGCTTATTCGCCGGAGTCAGTTACGGGCAATTCGATTTCGACTGGCTGGTGGGGAATTTAACCGCCCATGTTCACCAGGGAAAATGCTATCTCGCGCTCCAGCACCGGGCGCTCTATGCGTTTGAAGATTTTCTGATCTCCCGCTTCCATATGTTTTTGATGGTATACCTCCACTACAAGAGCATCGTCTTCGACGAAATGCTTTCCCAATACTTCGCCACCGCGGCAGGCGAGTACGTCCTCCCGTCCGATATCGAAGCCTACGGCGACGCAAACGATGCGCAAATCTACGGAGCCCTGGCTCGGTCGGATAACGAGTGGGCACGCCGGATTACCGAAAAACGTCCGTACCGCATGCTCGTCGAGCTCCACAGCGGAATCCCCCCGGGAAAAGCTGCCAAGGACCGACAGGACAAGCTTCTTTCCGAGCTCAAAGCGAAACTCAAAGATAAAAATATCCACTTTATCGAAGCGAACGTTTCCGGCGAACTCTCGAAATATTTCCGCAAGCCCGGCGATCCGATCTACGTGCGTTACGACAATCTTTTCTCGGATCCGAATTATATTCCGCTTGAGAAATGTACCGACCTATTCGAGCGGTACGCCGAAAAACGTTCGATTACCCGGCTTTACGTAGCGCCCGAGAATTATTCGGAATGCGTCGCGCTTGGGCGCGGGACTCGGATGCTCGACTAAATTGGATCGGCAGAAGTTGCCCAGTCCAATTCGGTAAGGTTATGCCATTCTAAAAGTGATGTTCCCGCGCGCTTTTCACTCGTTGTTCCGTCTTGCTATGCCCATTCTTTTTGGCCTTTCGGTACTGACTACACCCTCGGTGGTCGACGCGAGCCCTTCTTGGGAGGAGATCCCGGTTTGCGCCCCTCCAACCGACCGGGGGCCCTTTGATTTACCGTCGATAGGCTTGACCGACATTTACGCCGAAATTTTCAGCTACATCCTCGGCCATAAAAGCGAAAAATCTTTGGAGCACTACTTCAACTGCTGGAGGAAAACGGATGCGCTCCAAAGCGACTACCTTAAAAAATACAAGCCGATGATCCAGGCGGCCGCGACTGCTACTGATATTCCCTTCGCCGTGCTCGCCTGTCTTTTTTTTCGCGAATCACAGTGGGACCCGAAAGCTGCGAGTGGCACGGGCGCGCTCGGGTTTTCGCAATTTCTTGAGGGCACCTGGGCGGATCAGGCCAGGTATATCACTTCTCCAGCTGAAATTAGAAGTACCGCGATTGCAAGTTCGCTCCGGACTTTCATTCCGAAGGATCAGGGGCTACTCGACCGCGAAGTCCGGAAACTCGAAGAAATTGTCCGAAAAAACAAGGGGAAACCGATCCGCGACGATGCCACTTTGCGATCGGTGCAGACTTCGCTTGCAAAGATCGAAACCGCCGCCCGCTCGGGGAAGAAAGCGTTTTCCGCGAAATTTTACGGAGAGTTAAAATATCTAATCGCCATTACCGAAACAGCGATGTCTCGAAGATCTCAACAAGCCGAGTACAAGCACTACATCGAGCTCCGCGGCAAAACAAAATTTTCGACCAAATTGCCCCTCGGCGACGAATCAAACCGAAAAGACGCGGAAATCTCGATTATTTTTGGGGCTCTTTACCTAAAACATTACGTCTTTGGGAAAAAATTCGGCGACACCTACTCCGACGCGACCACGGATCAGTGGTTGATTGCGGCAGGCGCTTATAATATCGGTCCCGGTAAAATACGCTGTAAGAGCAACGATACGATCGACGCCTGCATAATAAAAATGAGTTTCAACGAACAAAACAAAGAACATATGGAATCGATCCGAAATTGCGTCGAACGGGGAAACTCCAAACCGCCACGTGGGAATCGACCCGAGAACGCGAAGTGCGCATGATCAAATCTCAAGCAAGTCCTCTATTTTTCAAGGCAGTGCTTCTACTCTTCAGTTTCACCGCGTGCACGAATCTCTTCGCCGCCGAAAAAACGGCACCCGTTTCAGCCGCCCTTTCCGTGTCCCATTTTAAACGGTCACTGGATCCCACGCGCTGCAAGACTTCGGAAAATGGCCCGATCGCGACGATTCGAGACGAACTCCTTGAGTATCGCGAAGCCCTTTCGGAATCTGCCTTTACGGACCGGATCAACGCCTTACTCGCTCTGGAAATTAAAAACGGCAAAGATCAACCCGAACTGAATTGGTTCCGAGCCGTAAATCCTTTTCTTCTTCCCGACGACTTTCCCACGGTCGTTGGCTTTTCCCGATGCGCGGCCTACCTGCGTAACTTCGCCGATTCTCGCCTTCAAAGCGAGATCGACGAGTGGAAGAGCTGTGTGCGCACTTTATATCGCAAAGGGCGGCCGAGCGAGTTCGATACCCTTGAAAAGTGCCTGGTCGTGGCACCGACAAAGGCACCTCCGCCCACTACGGATTCGGTTTCGGATCCTCAGTAAAAGGTCGTTAAACGATTACCGACGGATACTTTGCTTCGCCTGACGCGTGGAAGCGTTACGCGCATTTTTAGAATTCCGAGCCGTCTTCCGCGCTGCCGTAGGAAGCTTCTCTCGGTAACGCCCCTGAAGAGAGGAAAGGCGGTTGAGATCGGGATCAAACGACAGATCGGCTTGGCGCTTGGCGCGGATTTCGGAAACGTCTTGGGTCGGGACGAAATTCCCGTCGACCGTGCCCGAAAGCGGCAGATTGGCGAACGAGCCGAGCGAGAACGCGCTCAAAACTCCGATTAAAAACAGGTTTCGTTTGGAAATTTGCATGATTCTCTCCTTTGGCCGTATACGGCACGTAGACGGCATTCAGACGGAGCGAAGGTCGCTACCCGTCCGCCCGGTTAGAGCAGAGTTCATGCCAAGCCGCAGCACATCATGCAATCCGCGGTTATCGAATGGTTCTCGTAGCTTAAACCCGCTAAATTTCCGCTCTTCCCATCACGAACTGTCTACCCTATCGACACCTGTTCGGAGGTTGCATAGACTTGCGCCTTCCCTATGGAAGTTTCCCCCTCCGAGCCCGCCTCCCTCCCCAGTTCACCAGCGAAGACCGGAATCGCCAAACGTCCGGTTCGGCTCGTGGGCGCACGCCAAAATAATTTAAAAGGGATCACCGTCGAATTCCCGGCCCGACAGATCTCGGTCGTCACCGGACTTTCCGGATCCGGAAAAAGCTCCCTCGTCTTCGATACGCTCTACGCCGAGGGCCAGCGCCGATACGTCGAATCGCTTTCGACCTACACCCGCCAGTTCCTCGAAAAGATGCCGAAGCCGGAGATCGACCGGGTCGAAAATATCCCACCGGCGATCGCGCTGGAACAAAAGAATCATGTCGTCAACTCCCGCTCCACCGTCGGCACCCAAACCGAGATCGTGGATTACCTTCGGGTCCTTTACGCGAAGGTGGGACGCACCTACTGCATCGACTGCGATTCGGAAGTAAAGCGCCTCGACTCGGGCGTGATTTTGGATTGGGCGCGCGAATGGCTTCCCGGACGGAAAGCCCTGATCCTTGCGCCGCTTGCGCTGAACGTTTCGGCCGACAGCGGCGCCGGTACCCAGAAAAAAACTAAAGCCGCCGCGAAAAAAACCAAGACCAAAAAATCCGCGACGAAAAGCGCGCCTAAAAAAGGAACGAAAACCGAGTACGCGCCGGAAACGCTGCTCCAGATCGTTAAGGAACAAGGCTACTCGAGGATCTACGCTCTTCCGGACGCGGAAGTGATTAACCTCGAGGATCTAACGGCGGAAACCGCGGCGAAGCGAAACCTATTCGCGCAAACACTTTACGTCGTCGTCGATCGCATCAAGGCGACGAAGGAAGATCTAGCGGAAGAAACCGAGGGCTCAAGCCGCGCGCGTGTCTTGGACGCCATCGACCAAAGCCTGGCCATCGGAAAAAACCAAGTCGCGTTCGCCGACCTCGACGATAAAAAAGCATGGCGGCTATTCGACGTTCGTTTCGCCTGCGTAAACTGCGGACGCGAACACCGTGTTCCCGAACCGAATCTTTTTTCTTTCAATAGCCCGATCGGCGCCTGCGCGGGTTGCAGCGGATTCGGCCATAACCTCGAGCTTGACGAAGTTTTAATCGTTCCCGACCCGACGAAAACGCTCAAAGGCGGAGCGATCGACCCGTTTACGAAGCCTTCGTTCTCGGAATGGCAAAAGGATCTATTCCGATTCTGCGAGCGCCAGGGAATCGCCGTCTCCAAGCGGTACTCGGAATTGACTCCTACGCAGCGAAAAGCGATTTGGGAAGGCGTCCCTTCCGACGATTCCTTTCCGGGTATTCGCGGATGTTTCGCGGATTTGGCGCGCTATAAGTACAAACTCCACGTTCGGGTCTTTATCCGACGTTACCAGACTCAAACCACCTGCACCGTTTGTCACGGCGCCCGCCTAACCCCGGATGCGCTCGCCGTACAAATCGATGGCGGCGTCGCCGGCCGAAAGAATATCGCCGAGGTCTTGTCGCTCCCGATCGAAGACGCCCTCCCGTGGATTCGTGAGTTGAAACTGACTCCGCGAGAGGCAAAAATCGCGGCCGATATTCGCCATCAAATCGAGCGGCGATTTTCGTTTCTTGACGAGGTCGGCGTCGGCTACCTCACGCTTTCGCGCCTTGCAAAGACGCTCTCCGGCGGAGAATTTCAACGAATCCAACTCGCCACCCAACTCGGCAACGGACTTTGCGGCACGCTCTATATCCTCGACGAACCTTCGATCGGACTTCACGCCTCGGATACGGAGCGATTGATCGGGGTGCTCAAGCGCCTGCGCGATCAAGGTAATACCGTCGTCGTCGTCGAACACGACCTCGAGGTAATGCGAGCGGCGGATTGGCTGGTCGAACTCGGCCCCCACGCCGGCCGACATGGCGGAAATCTCGTCGCCCAGGGCACGGCCGAGATGCTGGCGAAACACCCCGAGAGCGTGACTGGAAAATATCTAACCGGCGAAAAGCGGATCGAGCGCGTTCGGCCTGCGCGCGGGGATCCAAAGCGGTGGCTGAAGTTCACAGGGTGCCGCGAGAACAATCTCCAAGAGATCGACGTCGAAATCCCGCTCGACCGATGGGTCGTCGTCACGGGGGTATCCGGTTCTGGAAAGTCGACCCTCGTCCATAAAACCATCCACAACGCGCTGGCGAAACTTTTCTACCACGCAACCGATCCGGTCGGTAAATTCGAGCGTCTCTACGGCGCTGACCAAATTCAAGGCGTCGTCCTCCTCGACCAATCTCCGATCGGTCGATCGTCGCGCTCGAATCCCGCGACTTATTTGAAGGCGTGGGACGAAGTTCGGCGGATTTTCGCCAACCAGTCTCTCTCGCTTCGCCGCGGCTACACGACCCAGCACTTTTCCTTCAACGTCGACGGCGGGCGCTGCCCGGTCTGCAAAGGCGAAGGCGAGGTCACACTCGATATGCATTTTATGGCCGAGGTGAAACTTCCCTGCGAAGAATGCGGCGGAAAACGGTTTAAGAAATCCGTCCTCGACGTCACCTACCGCGGGAAGGACGTATTCGGACTGCTGTCGACGACGATCGACGAAGCCTACGAACTTTTTCGCGACAATCCGACGCTGGCGCGGAAGTTCGGAATTTTACGCGACGTCGGCCTTGGTTACCTCCAAGTCGGACAAAGCGGCACGACCCTATCGGGCGGCGAATCCCAGCGTCTGAAAATCGCGGCGACACTGGAGGAGCGCGGCAACGACAATCTTCTCTATATTTTTGATGAGCCGACGACCGGGCTCCACCTCGACGACATCCGCCGGTTGATTTCCGTCGTCCAAGACCTCATCGACTCGCGGCAATCCGTCGTGATGATCGAACACCAGCTCGACGTGATCGCGCAGGCCGACTGGGTGATCGACCTTGGCCCCGGTGGCGGCGCACGCGGCGGAAAACTCCTCGCCGCCGGACGCCCGGAACATATCATCACCCTACCCAACTCCTTAACGGGCGAGACCTTACGCCGCACCGGTTACGAGCCGATGCTCGGTCACCCGCTACGGACGTAGGTCTCACCCTTTGAAAGGAATTAGAAAGAACCGCGCTGTAAAGCGGCTGGAACTGGATCTTCCGCCGGAGCAAGGTAAACTTCGATCGTGAGTTTGCCGCTTCGAGTTTCCCATGCCGTATAACGGGCGGTGGCAACAATCGAGATCTCGCGCCCGCGATACTTCTTCCACTGAGCGGCCGGCGCTTCGATCCGGTAAAACGGTTCGCGGAGACGAGCCGCGCTCGCCAACCACCGATGTTTCTTCAGATTAATCTCCAGATAAGGCTCGTTATCGATGATGTTGACGATCCCCATGAGAATGTATTTTTCGCCAGGGGCGAGCTCGACGGTCGTTTCACCGGACAATCCTCGCGGCGATTCGCCTCCGCCTCCGCGTAGCGCCCAGTCCCGGCAATCCTTTTTCATGTTCGTCATGCAGGACGCGTAAAGGTCGTTTGAAAACGGTAAGTAGGAGGATAAGTCGGCAGCGCTTGCGGAACCTACCATGAGTATCGCTAGTAAAATTTTGGTCATATTCTCTCCCTCTTGTGATTGGCACTTCCTCCGATGAAGTGCACTTTCAGTCCTGGAGCAAGGCGGTAGCCTTCCTTCCAATTCAGCAAATATTTTGGATGACGCATATCCGGCTCGATCAGTTTTCGAAGCCGGTTGATATTGTAATAAAGTTTATTGTCGTGCGACTCGGGCCGGTATTTTTCCTGCCAAACACGCTCGATGATCTCCGCTTTGGAAAGCCCTCGCTCGGCGTCCGAGGCATCGCGATGGTGCGCTTCCGTCAACGCTTCGAGAATTCCAAGCAAGACGTACTGTTTCCCTAATGAAAGATCGTTTTTCTCACGGGTGCGAATCTCACATTGGCGAGAGTCGATGAGCAGGTCGACCGCGTCGTCCGCGAGCTTGGACCGTTCGTTTTCAACGATCGAAAGAAGATTCCCGAACTCGCCGGTTGAGGCGGCATGCGAGATCAAGTCGAGATACCAGTAGGCTTGGGAAAAGTTCCGGAGATGGCGCTCGATTCGCGCGTATGCATAAAGCACGTAGAGGTGGAAATACCAGTTCCGGTCGGCAAGGACTGCAGCATGCGCGCGCTGGTACCACCCTCTGGCCGATTCGTATTGGCGCGTGCGTTCGGCGCCCACCCCTTTATTGATATAAAGCGTCGTTAACTCGGAGTGGTAACGACGATCGCCGAATCGCCTTAAAAGCGTGTCCGAAGCGAACATCGAACGTTTCAAAAGCCCTCGATCCATCAACGTCGCCGCGATGGAGGCCCAGATCTTTAAATAAAGACGTTCGCTTTTCGAATCGAGATTGCGAAGGTCGAACCCTTGGCGAAACGCACGAAGCGAACGGTAGAGATAAGTCTGGGCAAGCCGGTACTTGCGCTGGAAAGTCGCGACGACCGATCGATTATGCCACGCTAATGCCGCCGCGCGGGGGGATGCCCCCGCTAGGCTGGCTTCGAGTTCCGAATCTCGGAGAAGGATTGCCGCGTCGTCTTTCGCCTCGGCCGCCAGACGCAGGAGCGCGGAGATCGCTTCGGTTAAACCCTCCCGGTCGTCAGTCGCTTTCGCAGCCACAAGCGCTTCCTCGAAACATGCGCGCGAAAGCCCAAACTCGCACTTCTCCAAGAAGAGCTGGCCTCGTTCGAGCAGGGCACGCATCGGCGATTCGTTGGAGTGGGAAGGCGACTGCATAATTCTGGAAGTATGGAGCGGAAGTGGGTAAAACTGGCCTTCAAGTAAATCTTTGAAAGTCTTAGGTCAAGCATGATTCTCCATACTTTTCGCTATCCTCGGGAAAACCCCGCCGTCCCTGGAATATTCCGCCCCCATCTCGTTTTTTTACACGGAATGGGTGGAAACGGGTCGCTTTGGCGCGCCATTACCGCGGTCCTGGAAGACGAGGCCGAGATTCTTTGCCCCGACCAAAGGGGCCACGGGGAAAGCCTCCTCCCCCCCGAA
>CAZAKW010000073.1:0-10350 GCA_964485835.1 uncultured Bacteriovoracaceae bacterium | reverse complement strand
CCGCCACCAGGCGTTTTCCACCGGAATTAAAGCGAATCGCTCAGCGAAAGCTGCAGTATTTGAATGCCGCAGCTAAGCTGCAGGATTTATTGATTCCCCCCGGAAATCGTTTGGAAGCATTGAAAGGCGATCGAAGACGATTCCACTCCATTCGGGTCAACGACCAGTGGCGAGTAACTTTTCGATGGCAGGACAATGGCGCCGCGGATGTCGCGGTCGAGGACTATCACTAAGGAGGAGCGAGCTTTATGAGACCAGGAAACCCCTTTCATCCCGGTGAAATTTTAGAAGAGGAATTCCTTCAGCCGATGGAACTTTCGCAAAGAGAGTTTGCTGAAAAGCTGAAATGGACGCCGGCGAAGCTCAATGAGCTCATTAAAGGCAAGCGCGGGATCACTGCTGATACCGCCTTAGACCTCGCGAAAGCATTGAAGACATCGCCGGAGCTTTGGATGAACTTTCAGACGCAATGGGATCTGGCCCAGGCGATGAAGAAACGATCCGCGTGAGTAACAACAAATGCGGGTAGTCGTTCGACATCAGGGCAAAGTCCTCGCCAAGGATGTAATGATAGCGAATACCTTCTGGACGCGCCTCGGCGGGTATGGTCCACCCTTTTCCAAGACGGATAAACTGGTCGCCACGGGCGCCATAACAAAAAGTCCAAGAAGGACTATCACTTAAAAACACCGAGTAAATCGAGTTTCTTCGAAGCGAGAACCCTGTGGGTTTTCGGCTCCCGCGCGCGTGGTGACTATAAACCCTATTCCGACTTAGACATTCTCTACAGTTTTCCCGTGAATTCCGCCAAAGCGTTTGCCCGGTTCGACTCGATCGTACGAAAGAGTAAGGAAGGACTCGAGAACAGCTCGCTTGCCATCAAGGTAGATCTCGTCGATCTGGACGCGCTCGCGATGGGGTACCGTGACTCGGTCCTACGAGACTGCATTGCCCTCTAGACTCAGAATCCGATTGTCGTCGTACCCTGCCAAACAAACGCGTAAATCCATAAGTCGCGTCCTGCGCGTGGGCCCGTGCGGACGTTCGTGATCTCGCCTCGGTATTAACAGCAAGCTTCATTTTAGCACGAAAAACGATCGAGATTGAAGACGAAGACAAGGTGGATCCATTAGGCTATAAAACGATAAAGAGATGAGAAGAACTCCCAAACGCTCAAACGATGAGCTCAACGAAACACTGAGGGGAATCGGCATGAAAGCCACCCCTCCACGCCGCGAGATCCTGCGACTCATGACCGGGAAGTGCAAGCCTATGAGCGCGCACGAACTGCACAAAGACCTTCCGAAGAACGTCTGCGATCTCGTGACCGTTTACCGCACGGTCGAGTCGTTCGAGAAAGCGGGGATTCTCCGTCGGTGCGACTTCTCAGATGGCATTGTCCGCCACGAAATCGTGCCCTTGGGACGCCATCACCACCACCACCTGGTCTGCACGAGCTGCAAGAAGGTCGAGCCGGTCGAAGTCGAGAAATGCCCCATGGCGACTTTCGAGAAAGCGGCCAAGCTTGCGGGATACATCGGCATCCGCCACTCGCTTGAAGTTTTCGGCACCTGCCCCTCCTGTCAAAAATCTTAATCCGCCATCGTCTAACACGAGACGCCTCTCCGCTCTCCGCTCTCCGAGAGATGAAACCCTAAATTGACTCTCGCTCTCGTTACCTCTAAAAAATTCCAACGGAATAATTTAGACCGCACTGCATTCAAAAAGAGGAAACCATGAGATCGAACATCCTAGGCCCTATCATCCTTACTCTATTTGCTTTTAGCCTAAGTGCTTTAGCCACATCTCCCGAAAGCCATCACTTCGTTGTCGATCATACCGAGGCCGTTGGCTACGCGTCTTATCCGGGCCATATTTTTTCTTTTCCCAGCTACTACGGAAAGCTATTCCTCGCAAACACCGCACAAGAAGTCGTTTATTCCTCCTACCCTGGATACGGCTCTTATCCTGCCTACACCTCCTATCCCCAATATGGCTCCTACCCTCAGTACGCATCTTATCCTTCGCCCATCAAAATCTTCGAACAACGAGCCCAACTCGCGTGTAAATTCTTGAATTTTAGTCGTGCTCGATATGCCAGCAGCCAAAGTGCGGGCGCTCCTGCAAATTTGATTACGGCCGGGTACGACGAGTACGGTGAAATTTACGGAGCTACCCAGCTATACCTCCCTAGCGGCGATACACCGCCGACGTTCATCGACACGCTCGAGTGCGTGCCTTAATCCTCGATGTATTTGGTCGGTACGCAATCGGGCTCGGGATCGTCCTGTGCTCGGTTGCGTGCACGCCCTACCTTTACGATCACTACACGCCCGCAAAGTGGATCGTCGTCTACTGCGTAGGAGCGCTAGCCTGGATTTTTCTATTCACGAAGACCACTGCCTTTCATTTTTTTAGTCCATATAGAATACCGATTCTCCTCCTTCTGCTGGTTTATGCGTTAGGAATACTCGTCAATCCCACTCTTTCTTACCGTGGACAGCTACTCGATTGGCTAGCTTTCACGGGGGTTGCATTTGCAACTTTCGAGTGTCAGCGATCTGCGCCTCGTAAGTTTCTCCATGTCCTTGTGGGAAGTATATTGGTTTCAACCCTATTGGTGCTGGCGTATGGCCTCGTCCAAGTACTGGGAACGGAACCTTTTCCTCGTTTGCATCGGAATTCATTTCCTTCATCCTTCTTTGGATTCCAGAATATGACCGCCGAATTCATGGGCTATTCGATTTTAGGCCAAGTATTCGCACTCCAACAGACGCAAAAACCCAGGGCCGCACGTGCCGCCCTGATCACAGGGCTTGGCATTTCCTTTCTCTACCTATTTTTTCTTCATTCCCGTGCCGTTTACATCGCGCTCGTTCCGGCGCTTGCCGTCCTCGCTTATCCTCAAATACCAAAGAATTGGCGGCGGAGAGCCACCGTCGTCTTGGGATGCGCATGGGTTGTGGTCGCGATCGCGATCGCGGTTCCCATGCTAAAAATCTCATCGAGTACAAGCGATTTCCAGCGGACGAAAACGGAGAACGCGAATCTGCGTATCATCCGCTGGGTAAATACCGCGACGATGATTGCGGCAAACCCCTGGGGCACGGGACCGGGTAGCTACGAATTCTCATACCTTCCCCACCACTCGGCATGGAAGTTGGATCACGAAGTGACGGAATCGACCCTAGCGCGCTCGCCGCATAACGAATACCTTCGGGTCATAGCCGAAAACGGTTTACTCGTTGCGATCTCGCTCTTCTTCTTGGGGCTAGCTGTTCTCCGGCGACTTGGGCGGGCATCGCGGAGGCAACCACACCCGAATCTATCCTGGGTTTTCGCCGTCCTCGTGTTCACCTCTTTTGAAGCGATATTCGCATTTCCCATGGAGAACGCTTTTCCATTCCTGCATGTGGCGGTTATCGTCGGCCTCGGATGCGCGTCCACATCCCGGGCCCAGGACACGTCCAGCGCCAAACTCCGAAACCGCCTCCTTCTTGGAGCGACGACCGCGATCTATGCCTCCCTGGCGTTTTCATTCTCGTATTCGAAATTCGCGGAGGCCAACCTTATGAACGACCCGCAAGCCTTGAACTTTGCGTGCAGGGCGTTTCCATCAAACTGGCGGCCCTGCGTTCGGTCCGCGGAAATCGCAATCGCCGGACGACGACTCAACGATGCAGAAGATACGTTGAAATCGATCTTACGCAGAACTCCTGAGAATTACTTGGCCCTTCGGTTCCTCAGCTATACGCATTTCGAGAAGGGCAATCACAAAGCCGGATGCACGACTCTCGCGATGTATGACTCCCTTTTTCGCGACCAACCCCACTCGCTTCGGGACGGATTCAAAAACCTTTGCGTAGCGAAAAAAAGTCCGGCGGGGAGCGGTCCGCGGTAGTCCGCATTTCCTGTGCCCCCCGCGGACGATTTAAAGATAGGATTGGCTCCGTTCTAGCGGTCGAACGATCCCGTTCAAATGCGATGGATCCGTTTTGCCCGGTAGTCGTTTAAGAGCGCTTTCACTTTAGGCAGTAAAAGGTAACAAGCGACCAGGTTTGGCAGTGCGAGCAATCCGTAAACCGCGTCGGAAAGATTCAATACGACGTCCAACTTTGCGATCGCACCCATGAAGATAAAACCCAGGAATACGATCCGATAGGCCGGAATCCACTTCTCTCCCGCGATGAACGTAACCCCCTGCTCTCCGTAATAAGACCAGGAGATCGCGGTCGAAAAAGCGAAGAGGGTTACCGTAAGGGTTACGATCCAACGACCGATTCCCCCGAGCACCGACTCAAACGCCACCGCGGTCATCTCCGAACCCACAATTCCGGCGACCGACCAAGTATCGGTCAGCAGGATCGCAAGCGCGGTGATCGTACAAACGACGATCGTATCGATGAATGGTTCGAGCAGGGCGACGAACCCTTCTTGAATCGGAGTGGATTTCGCGGCCGCGTGGGCCATGGCCGCGGAACCCATCCCGGCTTCGTTCGAAAAGGTCGCTCGGCGAACGCCCATAATGACGACGTCTTTGAAAGCCGCGCCGGCGAAACCGCCGACCGCCGCCGTGCCCGCAAAAGCCCCGCCGAAGATCTGGGCAAACATATCTGGAACGTGGTCAAGCCGCGAGAAGACGATGAAAAGTGCGCCCAAAAAATAAATCCCGATCATCCCCGGTACGAGGAGGCCGGCGACTTTCCCGATTCGTTTGATACCACCGATCAAAATGAGTCCCGCAAGCCCGGCGAAAATAATCCCGGTGCCCCACTCGGGTAATCCCACCGTGGTCTTTAGGACTGCGGCGGCTTGATTCGCCTGGAACATATTTCCGGCGCCGAAGGAGGAAAGGATCGCGAAAAACGCGTAGATCCAAGCGAGAGGGAAAAACTTCTTCGACAGCGCGTTCTTGATCACGAACATCGGTCCACCGTGGACGGTCCCCGTTGGCGAAATATCCCGGTACTCGACCGCTAGGGTCACTTCGGTGAATTTCGTGCACATGCCGATAAAACCCGCGACCCACAGCCAAAAAATAGCGCCCGGCCCGCCCAAGGAGATTGCGACCGCCACGCCGGCCACGTTTCCGAGCCCGACCGTTGCCGAGAGCGCCGCGCAGAGCGCTTGGAAGTGCGATACTTCGCCCTTGTCCTCGGGACGGTCGTACTTGCCGCGGATGATATCTAGCGCGTGACCGAAAAAAGTGATCTGGGGAAACCGAAAATAAATTGAAAAGAAGATACCCGATCCGACGAGCAAAACGACCAAAGGGACGCCCCATACGAGGGAGACGAAATTCGCACTGAACGCATCAAGCTGCTGCATGAACGGAGTATCGGTCATAGTTGGGTTCTCTTTTGCTCATACTGACATAGGGTCAGTCGATGTCTACCCATGTCCTGGTTATTTGGTTTTTTGGCAGATCCGCTTGGTCACACTGCTGCGTTGCAACGTGACGGTTGTATCCGGTGCACCGTTCTTTCAAACAAAAGGACGCAAGAACGCCCCCGGCTGGAGTTCCGCCGGCAGCCTTCAAACCGAAGCCGCAAACAGAGACCTGATCATAAGCAGAACTTATCAACAATCATCAAAAAGTAACACAGCGTACCTTGTGCGGAAAGGTCGCGTTCGCTAATGGTCCTTTCACTTCGCGGCACCTCGCCGCACCTGCCCGTCCCAATCCTCTAGGAGTTTTCGTGATCCAAAAATGCGTGACCGTTTTGTGCTCCCTTCTCTTCGCATTCACCGCCGCCGCCGCACCGACTTGCCCCGAGTACATGCCCGTCCCGTTCACGAAAATCGAAACGGATATCGATCTGGGAGATGGCGACATCCTCCGAGGCGAAAAAATCACCTGTAAAAAAATCGGCATCGCCGCCGATATGATCGCCGATCTTAGAAAAATGCTTTCACCGGAACTCGCGACTCCGGCTCGGCTCGTATTCCGGATGGTGGACACGTTCGACAACGCGTTCTTCGATCCGAGCGACGTCTCCTTGAATATCCCTTATCAACTCGTTCTCGATGGCTACGGCAAACATCCTTCTAAAACGATCCCCGTTTGGGCCCACGAATATGGGCATGCGATTTTGGATCATAATCTTGCAGAGATTGCCCCCCAGTGGATTTCACAGATCCGAAAACGGGCGACGAAATCAGCACCGGCGTCCGTCGATGTTCTCGATGCCATCATGCGCCCTTATCACGAATTTTTCGCCGACGTCGTGGCGGTTCTGTATCTGGAAGACGCATCCGCCGTCGCCGACGCACTTTATTTTACAGGTCTGATCGCGAATCCGGAAGGACGTCCGAGTGCCTGTCCAAACACCGAGAAGAATTGCCGACCGAAAAATTCGACCGTGGACTTGCGGTTGATGTCCATCGGACGTGATTTCGCCGACCGCTCAAACCAGCTCGGACGCTGGAAAGGCGTGGAAGCGGATGACCACCACAATCTGCTCGCCCCCGCACGCTACCATGTCTGGAAATACTATCTCGCGAACCCAGAAATTTACCGTGAAAAGTCCAAGATGTCGGGAATCATCGTCGACGCCATCATTGGCGACGTCAGCCGCCGACTCAAACGCATGGCGAACTCCAACGGCGAGATCACCCGAGAAAGTTTTAATAAGGAAATGGGCGATGTCTTCCGCGCCAACGCCGAATTCATCAAGACGCTCGATCGTTACTTTGAAAAAGGATTCGACCTCGAGCGACGCTAGTCTCTTTGAGTGACGCCGTAGCGCAAGGTTAGGGAGTGGGGGGAACTCCGCATATTAGGCCGGCACTCGTGGACATCGACTGTGATATTCCGGAAACGGCGGCGCGCTGGTAAAGCGAGTGCAGGCTTAATATGAACACTAGCGACGCCACGACCCGTCGGGTCGTCGGCCCCCGCCATCGCGTCCGAAAATAGGCCCACCCGCCGATCGCGGCCACCAAAGCCGGCAAACTCCCAAGCCAAAGCATCAAAAAAAGGAAAGCTCCCGTCCGTAACGACCCCGTGCTTGCCGCCATCCCCGAAAACAGGAAAATCCATCCGCAGGGAAGTAAAACGCTCATACCCCCGTTCACCCATCCCGGGACGGACCGCACGGAACGAGCGATGGGGCTGATTCCAAGTCGGTAAATCCAGCGATATCCCCGAAGCCAAAATCCATGATCTAATTCTCCTCGCCACATCCGGACGGCCTGGAGAAAAAAGTAAAACGAGAAAGCCGATACGAAAAAGAGGTGGATTCCTGGTGAATCCCCGAAGAAACCGAAGAGACCGTGCCCCGTCGCTCCCGCGATCCCACCGACGACCGCGTATCCGATCGCCCTTCCGATCTGATAGGAAAATGCCCGCTCGCGGCCGACCGCCGCCGCCAACCCCCCGCACATCCCGAAGCAATGCCCGCTTCCTAAAAACGCGATTCCGAGCGCGCCTCCATAAAGAGAGAGATTAGTAAGGTCCAATCAGGGTAATCTCCTTCTCTTGGATTTCCGAACGGGGAGAACCGAGATCCTCTCCATCCGCGTCTACCCGCACGCGCATTCTTACTGCGCGCTTTCCCTCGCGCAGAATGCGCTTTGGGAAACGGACGGTGAACGGTTGCCGCAGCATTTTACCCTCTGGCAGACGGACAGGATTATTCGGCATGACGAGTTGGGCGCCGCTTTCCTCCGCAAACTCGAAACGGACCCGGAGCGGCTCGATCGATCGGCTCGCAATTTCGGTGATGAATACGTTCGAAAAAGTCATCTCTCCCTTTTCGACTTCGGATACTACGTAGGGAGCTCCTCGATTCTTGAATATCTCAACCATCGCGAGGTGACGATTCCGGGAAATCCCAAACACCGTCGCTATCACCGCTAGAAGGCCGGCCGCGTAAGCTAGATTCCTTCCTGAAAAAAGATTCTGATGCACCGTAAGATAGCTCCGCCCCTCGAGTTCCTCACTTGAGGCATATCGAATCAGTCCTAACGGTTTCTTGATCTTCACCATCACATCGTCGCACGCGTCGACACAGGCGGTGCACGCGATGCATTCAAGCTGCGCCGGCCCGTTGCGAATATCAATCCCGGTCGGGCATACTTGGACACAACGATTACAGGCGACGCAGTCCCCTTTTTCCGAGGTCCTTTTTCTTAAAGCGCCACGCGGCTCTCCACGTTTCGAATCGTAAGCGATGGTTTTCGTTCTTACGTCCTGGAATACCGATTGAATCCTTCCGTAGGGACAGACCACGATGCAGAACTGTTCCCGAAACCAGCCGAAATCAAAGAGCAGGATCGCTGAGGAGACGAACATGAAGAGAAACGCCCCGGGAGCGGAGCTGGGCCCGCGCGCGATCATTTCGGCCAACCGTTCCGGACCAAAGAAAAGAGCCAAAACCGAGTGTGTTATCCCAAGCGTCACGACGACGTATACCGACCACTTCCCGGCGATTCGCATCGCTCGCCCCGCCGTCATCGGCAGACGTTCCGCCTTTCTTCGTTCGTACGCGTCTCCCTCAAACCACCGCTCTACCGTTCGAAAGACTCGCTCGATGAACACGGTTTGCGGACAGGCCCATCCGCACCAAACCCGGCCATAAAGCGCAGTCGCGAGTCCGACCAGCAAGACGAACCCCATTACGAAAAGAAAGATCAACGGCACGTCGTGGGCGCGAAAAAGAATTCCGAATACGGAAAACTTTCCCTCGGCGAGGTTTAATAAAAGAGCGGGGCGTCCCCCAATTGTAATCCACGGCAAACCAAGGAAGAAGAGGATCAAAAACGACTGCACCCAAAGCCGGCGCTTCTGCCACCTCCCTTTGACTTCGGTAGGGTGGAGCGCTTGGCGATGGCCCTTTTCGTCGAGGGATCGGCTCCAGGTCTCCGTGCCCATCAGCTAAAGATCTCCAGTGTAGTCGATCACGCTTCCTTGCGCGCCCTTTGGCTTAGCGGACGCCTTACCTCGAAGGCTACGCACGAAAGCGGAAACACGCAGCGTTTCTTCCCTGGCCAGGATCGGCCCCCAAGGCGGCATTCCCTTTTCCGACACCCCTTCCCGCACGATTTTAAGAATCGAATGGAGCGAACCGTCACCGTGGATCCAGCTCGAGTCCGTTAGGTTCGGACCGATGCCTCCGCCTCCGTCGTCTGCATGGCAGGAGACACAGTTCTTCGCGTAGACCTGACTTCCTTTGGCCAACCCGGCAGGATCCGCGTAGATTGCCCGAAGCTCGATTCCTTCTTCCTCAAATGAAACGGAAGGCACGACCTGTTTCGCGGCGATCGACGCTAGTTTTGCCGCGAGTTCCTGGGACTGCAGCTCTCCCGGCCCGAGTAAATAATAGGCCCCATACCCCAGCGCCCAAACCGAGGTCAGATAAAAGAGGATCTGCCACCAATAGGGGGCAGGATGGTTCAATTCGATGATGCCGTCGATTTCGTGAAAATCCTCATCGGTTTTCTTCATTCCCGTTTCTCCTTTTCCTCAAGGGGCATCCGACTCGCATGCTCAAATACAGGCCGCGACGACGGACGGAAAACCCAAACTCCGATCATCGCGAACAGAGCCACGACGCAAACTAAGACCAAGCTTGCCGCGAATACGGCGGGATAGTGGGCAAGCGAGGATTTCAACATCGCCCCCATGGTTAGTTCCCTCCTGCTTTCGAAGCCGTCGTCTGCATCTGACCCAGCGCCTGTAAATAGGCGATCAACGCTACGACTTCCTTGTTCTCGATCCCTGCGGCGGCCCCGTCCGCAACCAGTTGGGCGGCGATTCGCGATGCGTGTTCACGGGCGTCGTCCTCGGCCATTCCAATTTCCGCGTCGGAATACGGAACGCCCACTCTGCGCAACATACCCATCTTTTTACCCACCGTCCGGAACTCAAGCCCGTCGTTCGCAAGCCACGGGTAGGCAGGCATGATCGACTGGGCAACTACGTCGCGGGGTTGGAGCATATGGCGGTAGTGCCAAATATCGGGGTATTTCTTTCCGACTCGCGCAAGGTCCGGGCCCGTGCGCTTCGAACCCCATTGAAATGGATGATCCCACATGGATTCTTCCGCTGTCGACGCGGCTCCGTACCGGAGCACATCAAACGGCAGTTTCCGAATCATTTGCGAGTGACAAAGATAACATCCTTCCCGGACGTAAATGTCCCTCCCCATCACTTCCAACGGGCGATAGGTTCTTGGACGAGCTAATACCTCCGTCTTCCACGCGATATCGTTCTGATATCCGGCGCTCGTTAACATCGGAACGATCTCTACGAGCGATCCGACGAGGACGCCGAAAAACGCCAAGCACATCAACACCATGGGCATCCCCTCCAGGACCCGGTGGGGTGCCTGGCCTTGAACCCATTTC
>CAZAKW010000072.1:8281-10364 GCA_964485835.1 uncultured Bacteriovoracaceae bacterium | reverse complement strand
TCGCCGGTTTTTCTTCTAGATCTTGTTTGGGGAGTGTTTTTGATACGTCGGCCAAGTCTTTCTTGAGGATATCCGGCAGGCCCACCACGTCCACGCGCAGGGCGGGGGCGATCAATATCGGTTCGCCCGGGAAAACCACGTTCTTGAGGATGAAAATCAGCGCAAGGACGCCGTGGGCGCCGAGCGACCACCTGAGCGCGACCCCGAGCCGATCTTCCCGAATCGACTCCATCCCTCTAGAGCCTTTGATTCGTATTTCCCGACTCGGTTACGAGACCGACGCGGGTGATTTGGGCTTGTTTCACTTCCGCCATGACTTGCGCGATATAGCCGTATGGAACCGTCTGGTCGGCTTGGATAAAGACTTGGACGTCCGGCTTCGCTTTCACGATCGCTTCCAGTTTGCTTCGAAGCGTTCCTTTCGGAACGACGTTTCCATTGAGCAAGAGTTGCTTCGACTTATCGACGGCCAAGACCAACTGGTCGGGAACTTCGTTCATGCTGGGCGCGTTCGCTTTCGGAAGGTCGACTTGAATTCCTTGCTGCATCAGCGGCGCGGAGATCATGAAGACGATCAAAAGAACGAGCATCACGTCCACAAGCGGAGTCACGTTAATTTCGGACAGCGCGGTTTGCGTTTTGTGCGGAGAAAAACCCATCCTTAAACTCCTGGGGAAGGGGATTGCGCCAAAGTGGAATTACCGCGGGACTGGATCTGGCTGCGCCGAACGATATTCAAGAAGTCTTGATTGAAACCGTCGATGTCGAGCGCGATCCGTTTGATCTGATTGAGAAAGTAGTTGTAGAAAATCGCCGCGGGAATCGCGGCCCCAATTCCAGCGGCGGTTGCGATCAAAGCTTCGGAAATACCCGGAGCGACGACGGCGAGATTCGCCGATCCGCTCGCACCGATGCGCTGGAACGAGGTCATGATTCCCCATACCGTTCCGAACAATCCGATAAACGGAGCGGCGCTCGCGGTCGTTGCGAGCCAGGTCACGTTTTTTTCCATCACCGCGACTTCTTCGTTGGAAGCGCGCCCGAGGGAGCGGGTGATATTCTCGATTTCGAGGCTTGCCGTCGCCGGATCGGTCGCTCCGGGAAGTTTGCGAAGTTCTTTCATCCCGGCGCGAAATACGGCCGCGATCGGGGAGCGCGCGAATTGATCAATCCGCAGAAAAATTTCGTCCATGCTTTTGGACTGCCAGAAAAAACTGACGAACTTCGCATTCTCTTCGCGCGCGACTTTCAGCGATTTGCTTTTCGCATAAATGACCGCCCAGCAGAAAACCGAAGCGAAGAGGAGCGAGAGTAGAACAAGCTGGCCCATCAGGCCGGCGTGCAGGACGAGGTCGAAAAGACCCATCGAAACGACTTGCGGAGTGTTGCTTTGCAGAGCTTCTATCTTAGCTCCGCGCTGCGAAGCGGCCAAAGCGATTTCTGCTCTCGATGAAAATTACGGATGATGTCCACGAGTATGACCGTCTGAAGTACGACGCTCGAAAGAGGCCCGCCTAATCCGCCGGTGAGGAATCGGACGGTGGGCGCGTCGATATCCAAATGGATGTCGTAACGTAAAAGCACGACTCCCTGCGACTCGTTTCCAAATATTGGCAGACTGAACACGCAATGCGCGACGATCAGAAATCCGGCGACCATTCCCGCTCCAGCGGCGAAATCCCGATTAAAGTAGGCTCGCAACGAGAGCGCAGTTCCCAATAAGCCCAACGTGACCAAATGCGCCCAACCGATATGGAACTGGAAAGCTTTTGAGAGCGCGTACAAAAGCGCCCCTAAAATGACGGCGCGAAGCGGATGGGCGGCGCCGCGAATATGGGCCATGAATCGACCGCGGAAGATGAATTCGTCGATATAGACCATCATCAAGATCGAAAGCGCGCGAAAGACCAAGCCGAGAACCGCGATCGCCGGCGTATCGCTTTGGACGAAAAATCCGACGTATCGATAGTACCCCGCCCCGATTCCGATGGCCGCGAAAACGCACGCGAAGACCGCGCCCCTTAGAAACGCCGGATAAAATTCGTGTTCGACGATATGGTTGGTGACGATTTCAGACCGCGAC
>CAZAKW010000072.1:0-8271 GCA_964485835.1 uncultured Bacteriovoracaceae bacterium | reverse complement strand
ATTAAAGAGGATCAAAATGAACAAAAAACTGACGGAAGCGAGTCCCACGATCAAGATTTGATTTTTCGTCGTCGTTTCCGAGATCTCCGCGAAGGGCGCGCCCGATCTCGCCATGAAATAGGTCACCACGGAAAGGATGATTAGCCGGAAAGCGGCATTCCAGGAAAGGTAGGAGAGAGTGAGGAGAAGGGCTCTTCGCATAAGGAGTGTGGGAGGCATCGGATGATTTCCTTGATCATCCCGGATCCTGAACCGGGCCGCAACGGGAAGGCGATGCCGAACGCCAAATGATTGACGCTCGATTTCGTTCCATTCATGGTAAACTTTTGCCGGGAGAATCAGGATGATTCAGCTAAAGACGCTCTCCAAAGGATATGCGGAGCGCAAGAAAGTACTCGATCACATCTCGCTCGATTTGAAGAAAGGCGAGTTTCTTTATGTCCTCGGTGGTACCGGTGCGGGCAAGTCCACGTTGCTTCGTTTGATCGCGACCGAAGAAGAGGAGTATCAAGGCGGCCTTTCGCTTTTTGGTTACGATCTTTCGCGAGCGCGGGGCACGACCCTCCAGGCGATTCGAAGATCGATCGGTTACATTCCCCAGAACGTACGATTAATACCGGATTTCACTGTGTTCGAGAACGTGGCGTTGGGCGCATCCCTGGCGGGTTCGCGCGTCGCACGAGCCGACATCCGATCGAAGATCTACGAACTTCTTGACCGACTCCAATTGATGCCGCTACGGGATTCGACCGCCGCGCGTCTTTCCGGAGGCGAGGCCCAACGCGTGGCCATCGCACGCGCGATGGCGCGTTCTCCGGAACTTCTGATCGCCGACGAACCGACCGGCGCCCAAGATTTCCAGAACACCTGGAACGTGATGGATCTTCTCCATCGCGCGAATATCTCGGGAACGACCTTAGTGCTGGCGACCCACGACCGCGAAATCGTGCGTAAACTACGCAAACGATGCGCGATTCTCAGCCATGGAAAAATCATGATCGAGGAGGCGTTGTGTTCACTTTAAAACTGGCCCTTCGCCCGTGGAAGCTCCAACCGCTCAGCCAGATCCTGAGCTTTTCGACGTTGAGCGTGCTTTTGCTTTTGGCCGGTTTTTTCGCTTCTCTCGCCCATTCGTTGCCCGGCGTCCGTCGAAATCTTGAGGGCGATCAGATCGCCAGCATCTTTGTGGATCCGGCGATCGAGCCCGGCCAACTGGGCGCCATCCGGGACCAGATTCGCACTTCGGCGGGATCCGCTCTACGGGTCGACTACGTCGACTCGAACGCCTTTTTGGAGGCGATGGCACGTGATCAGCCGGAACTGGCCAAAGAGATCTCGACGCTTGGAAGCGAGAAGGAATGGATCGTTCCTAAGCACTTCTCGATTCGCGGAACCATCGGCGATCCCTGGATCGAAAAGATTCGCACGATTCCGGGCGTGGAATCCGTCGCGTTCTCAGCACGGCGGTTCAAGCCGATCGTCGAGAATATCGCGGCGATGGAATGGTTAAGTCGGGTCCTTTTCGCGGCGATCGTGCTCACGATGGTCGCCGTATTGGCGCTGCTGGGTCGGTTGAACGCGTCCGTATTCTCCGAGGCGGAAACGATCGTCGCACAGATGGGCGGCGCCACTTGGGAGGCGAGGCTACCGTCGCGGCTTAGCCCGATTTTGCTCGCTGTGAGCGCGGGGGGGGTCGCGTCGCTCCTCTATTTGAAATTGAATCCCTGGTTTACTTCGAAGATGGCGACGCTCTCCCCGTATTTCTCGGGAATTGAGCGCTCCGCGATCTCCGCCCCGATGCTTTTCCTCTTTTCGATCTCGGTCGGGATGGTCGCTTTTATCCTCTCGCCCCGCTCGGAGACGGCGGCGCGATGAGGGATCGAAAACTCTTGCTCACCGCGCTTCTTTGGAGCGTGAGCGGATCGGTAAGCGCCGCCATTTCTCCCGTGCCATCCGCGCCCAATACCACGAAGATGAGCGATCGTCTGACGAGGGTTCGGGCCAGCGTCCTCGAGCTCGAGCAAGAACTGATTCTATCCCTGCGGGAGAATAAACGGGCCAAAGAGAACCTCGGAAAAATCCAACAGCTGATTCGACTACAAAAAGAAGAGACGACCCTGGGGCGCGCCCGCCTTCGGGAACTTGAGGATACCGTTAAAGACCTCGAGTCCCGGCGCGGGGTGATTCGGGAACGAGTCAAGATCGAGCGAGACGCGATTCGGCAATCCTTGCGCAAGCTCCACGTCGTGGACGGCGACTTGCCGGAAACTCGCGACGCGCTTGAACGCGAAAGGACCGAGCAGCCTCTTCGCCAGCTCGTGCGCCGTATGATTCAACAAGGAGTACGCGAAATCGACGCTTTGCGCGCGGATCTCGAGGATGCGGACCGCCTTGAGGCGAGGATCACGGCGGAGAGAGGAGAGCTTGATGCGACTGCGCACGAGATCGCAGAAAGCGAGGAGATCCTCGAGCTTAACCGTCGTCTGCAAATCGACCTGATTGAGAAAAATCGAAACGACCGGATCGCCCAACTTGAACGCTGGCGTAGCTTGAAGCAAGCCGAGGCGCAGGTTTCGGATTTAATCGGACAATTCAACGCGCGGATGGAAATCCAGGAAACGGCTCGAGCGGAACGCGCGGCAAATCGGGCGATGGCGGTAATGGCGGATTCCGAATTCGCGAAAGCGAAGGGGCGTCTTCCGTTTCCGGTGAGCGGCGATATCGTCGGACGTTTCGGAAAAACGTTCGATCCGGGGTCCGGGCTGCATGTCTTTAAGAAAGGCGTACAGATTTCTTCTTCGGCATCGGCGGATATCCGAGCGATCTCCGCCGGTAAAATCGTCTATGCCGGAGAACTTCCGAGTTACGGTCGACTGGCGATCGTCGACCATGGGAACCACTTCTATTCGATCTGCGGGCAAATGGGCGAGCTGGCGAAGAAAGTCGGCGATACGGTGACGGCCGGAGAAAAAATTGGCGCTTCCGACTCAAGCGGAAGTCCCGTCTATTTTGAGATCCGTTCGCGAAACATTCCGGTCGATCCGTTGCAATGGATTGCGGCGGCCCTCTAACTCCCTTATTCTTAAATCATGACCCCTTACGTTTCGCTCCAGCGCTTCGGATTCTTGGCCCTGGTCGTGTTGCTTTCGTCCACCGGGACGGGCCTCGCTGCCGGAAAGTCGCAACCGCAACCGCAACCCAAAGTCGAGCCGTCGGCCGCACCGGAGCCCGTTAAGATCGATAAGACCTTATCGCGTGAAAAATACGAGAATCTGGAACTTTTCCAGAAAATCTACCAGTTCGTGCAGACGAATTACGTCGATCAAGTCGGCGACAAGCAATTGATGGAGGGCGCGATTAAGGGGATGCTTGAAACGCTCGATCCCCATTCTTCTTTCCTGACCGCCGAGATTTATCGCGAGATGAAAAACGATACGAGCGGCCGCTTCGGCGGTTTGGGCATCGAAATCGGAATGAAAAACGACGCAATCGTGGTCGTGGCTCCGATGGAAGACACCCCGGCTTGGCGCGCCGGCGTGAAATCCGGAGACCGAATCCTCAAGATCAACGGTGAATCGACCAAGGGTCTTTCGCTCGTTGAAGCCGTCGCCAAGATGCGCGGAAAAAAGGGAAGCACCATTGCTTTGGCATTGGCACGCGAAGGTGTCGACAAGCCAATTGAAGTGAAATTGAAACGGGAGACGATCAAGATCAAATCGGTGCGTTCGGAGGAACTTGACGATGGATTCGGATACGTTCGCCTCGCGAATTTCAACGAGGACGCCGCTCGGGATATTCGTCGGGCTTTGGACAAGCTTGAAAAGAAATCAAAACTAAAAGGGTTGGTCTTCGATTTGCGCCGTAATCCAGGCGGATTGCTCGATCAAGCCGTCGATGTCACTTCGCTCTTCATCGACGAAGGCGTGGTGGTTTCCACCATCGGGCGGGATCCGAATCAAAAAGAGATTCGCTATGCGAAAAAGGGCTGGGCGCGCAAAGATCTGCCCGTGGCGGTACTGGTGGATTCGGGCTCCGCCTCCGCTTCCGAGATCGTAGCCGGCGCTTTGCAGGACAGTAAGCGCGCGATTGTCATGGGCCAGAACACCTTCGGTAAGGGATCCGTGCAGACGGTGGTGGATCTGGGGAACGACCTGGGTTTGAAATTGACGATCGCTCGGTATTACACACCGAAAGGCCGGAGCATCCAGGAACTAGGAATTCAGCCCGACATCCTATTGGAAGAATACGACTCCAAGGTTCTCGCCGCCGCCCGCACTCGCCGAGAAGCGTTTCGTGAACGTGATCTCCGGCGTCATCTTAAGAATCCCGCGAATAAAGAAGAATCCGAAGAGAGTAAGGAAGCCGCGAAAGAAGAAGAGCCGGCTCGTTTTAATCCTAAGCAGGACGAACAGGTGAAGCAGGCGGTTAATTACCTGAAGTCGTTTGAATTCTTCAAGAAGGTGGGCCAAGCTGGGGCCCAGAATGGATCGGGATGACCTACCTTTATTTCGCGGACTGCTAAACTCGGAACCCGAAGAATCCGCGACGCCGAAGAAGCGTGAGCCCGCGAGCCCCAAGCACTGGACGGTCACCGAGCTAACCTCGCGGATCAAGGGTATTCTTGAGCCTGCGTTCTCCGATATTTGGCTCCAGGGAGAAATTTCGAATTATCGCCCCGCCGCTTCCGGCCATCTCTATTTTTCGTTGAAAGATTCGGGCAGTTCGATTTCCGCAGCGCTCTTTGGATCCGGGGCAAGAAAGAAGCCTCTGTTCGACGTGAAGGATGGGCTTCAGGTGCTTTGCCGCGGCAAAGTTTCTATTTACGCTCCTCGCGGCAATTATCAATTCATCATTGAACAGATCGAACCCCTGGGAGCGGGGGCTTTGCAGGTCGCCTTCGAGCAGCTGAAAGCCAAGCTTGCCTCCGAAGGTCTCTTCGATGCGAAACGACGACGTGCGCTTCCTTCGTATCCCAAGAAAATAGCGATCGTCACCTCGCCTGGCGGCGCCGCGGTCCGGGATATGGTGACGATTTTGCGTCGACGCGCGCCCCACATCGAAATCCTCGTCGTGCCCGCGTTGGTGCAAGGAGACGAAGCGCCCCGCCAGATTCTCAAGGGATTAGAAGCCGTGAATCGTTACGGCTTGGGAGAAATCGTCGTACTAGCGCGAGGAGGCGGTAGCATCGAGGACCTTTGGGGGTTTAACGACGAAGCATTGGCGCGAGGGATCGCTGCCTCAAAAATCCCGGTGATCTCTGCCGTCGGCCACGAAATCGATTTCACCATCGCGGATTTCGTCGCGGACCTTCGCGCGCCGACGCCGTCGGCGGCCGCTGAAATCGTTTCGGGACATTGGGTGGACGTTGCCCGCCAAATCCAGCAAGGGTCTGAAAGAATGCGCTCGCTGGTCACGCGCGATCTGATCACCAAACGCAGCCTGCTTTCCCATCTCGCGGCGCGAGTCGTGAGCCCGCTCGATCGCCTGCGTGAACAAATGCAAAGAATTGACGATTGGTCGATGCGGCTTGAACGATCAGTGCGGTCGGGGATCGAACGTCGAAAGTTGGCTTTCGGGCAGACGACAGGTAAACTAGAAGCACTCTCGCCGCTCAAAGTCCTCGAACGAGGATACGCGATCGCCCGCACCGAGAACGGCCAAGTTCTCCGCAAACGATCCGATGCCCGGGCAGGTGAAAAATTTTCGGTGGTGTTTACTGATGGTGAAGCGAAAGCTGAATTTCTCTAACCTGAGTCTTCTTCTCGTCGGTTCGATCGTAGTCTTCGCCTGTCAGAGTAGTCCGAAGGAAAGTGTCGCGAGTTCCGCGCCGACTTCGGAAACCACATCCGGGGAAGAGAAACAGCTTGATCGTGTCTTGAAAACCGGCGTGAATAAGCCCGAAGAGACGACGTTTGAAACGGAAATCTCCGCGAGTAAAGCCGCTGACGGCTCGCTCGTCCGAGTCACGCTGCGAACCGGGAGCGAAACAAAACCTTCCGGAATGCGGGCGGTTTTCGAGGGGACCCAGTTTCCGGTCGTGCCGAGAAGCCTTACCGACGAAAATTCCGAATACGACGCTTTGATCGTGATCCCCTTTAATTCCAAGCCCCGCAACTCCGTCATCGAACTCACGTGGAACGAAACGGAAGGCGGCGTCCGAAAGCCCAAGGGGGTGAGCCTCCCGATCGAAGTGGTCGATGGCAATTACCGTTCGGAAAAACTCACGGTCGATAAAAAGAAAATCGACCCACCCAAAAAAGTCCTGAACCGGATTATCCGCGAACAACGGCAGATCGGGGCGGTCTACCGGAAGATCGATACGAAAAAGTTATGGAATGGGCCTTTTACACTTCCGCTCGACTCGGAGATCACGTCCCCGTTCGGGAACAAGCGGCTTTATAATGGGAAGATGAACGGTTTCCATCAAGGCCTGGACCTTCGCGCGCGAACGCCCCTGCCGATTCTAGCTCCCGCGGACGGAAGAGTTGCGATCGCGAAGGACCTCTATTTCACCGGTGGCACCGTGATCCTTGATCATGGCCACGGTCTTTTCACGATCTACGCCCACATGAGCCGCATCGATGTAAAGGTCGACGATATCGTCAAAAAAGGCGGCGCCCTAGGCTTAACCGGAGCGACGGGCCGGGCCAGCGGCCCCCATCTGCACTGGGGCGCGGTGCTAAATCGGCAGAAATTCAACCCGCAGGATCTGCAACGGGTGATCCGGTAAACCGGTAGCCCGCACCGCGTACGGTTTGAAAATACTTAGGTTGGTCGGGATCCAGCTCGAAGTACTTCCGCAGTCGACCTAAAAAATAATCGGTCGTGCGCGTTTTCGGTAGAAAGCGAAAGCCCCAGACTTCCTTTAGGAGTTCTTCGCGGGATACGATCGCGCCTCCCGCGTTGATCAAGTGGATTGCGAGCTTGAATTCAAGCGGAGTGAGTTCGACCCATCCCCGGGGACCGAGAATCCTCAATCGTGCGGCTTCGATTTTCCAAAGCGGATCCGCCGCAGGTTTTGTTTCCTGCCGTCGTGCGAGCGCCCGAATTCGGGCCGAGAGTTCTTCCCAGTGAAAAGGTTTCGCAAGGTAGTCGTCCGCCCCCGCGTCCAGTCCCGCGACGCGATCGTCCAGCTCGCCTTTCGCGGTCAAACAGAGAATCGAGCCTCGGTACCCGCCGGCCCGCAATTTACGACAGAGACTAAGGCCATCCCCGTCGGGAAGATTGCGATCCAGAATCAGAAGATCAAACGTATGTTTGTCCAATTTTTTTCGCGCTTCTTTCAAGGTGGTCGCGTGATCGACGGTGGAGATATTGAGCCGCGCGAGCGCGATCTTCAGGGTCTGGGCAAGCGCGGCTTCGTCCTCCACCAAGAGCACGTTTCCAAACGGTGCATCTGGGAGCGGGGGCGACGTCATGACGCTCCTTTACCCGTCAGGGTAAACGTGGCGCCTCCATTGGGTCCCGGGCTGGTCGCTGTAATTCGGATTCCCATCCGCCGTCCCGCCTCGCGCGCCAAGTAAAGTCCCAGTCCGGTTCCGGCGATCGAGTAGGGAGCGGCATGGCGCGCGCGATAGAATCGTTTGAAGATCTTATTCGATTCCTTTGGTTCGAAACCGTATCCTTGGTCAGTGAATTCCATCGTCCAGCGCGTCCCTTTTCGGACCGTTCTCAAGCGCAACTTGGGAGTTTCGCGGGCGAATTTTTTCGCGTTCTCGACCAAGTTCGTGCACATGATTTCGAGCATCTTTGGATCGGCGTAAATTCGTGAGGGCAACGAATCCCCGACACGTTCGAAGTTACCGTCCGGACCGAGTAGACCCATCCATGACGGGATTTTCGCCGTAACCCATTCTTCAAGATCCAAGATGACCCGCTTCGATCGGACGGCCTTCGCGTCCCACCGTGCGGCTTCCAATAGGTCCTCTACCTCCGCGCGCAGACGCGCGAGCTCGGATTGATGGGAACTCCAGAGTTGCGCGCGTTCGACAGAAGAGAGGTCCGGTTGCCTCAGCAGAGAGGAAGAAAGTTCAAGCGTAGCGATGGGAGTTTTCAACTCGTGGGTTACGGCGGCGAGAAATTCGGATTGGAGTTGGTTTAACCGCATCTCTTGGGTCAACCGGGCGAAAAGGAGGATGAAGCCCGCCAGGATCACGACAAAGCCTAGCGTGCCCAAGACGGGTTCGAGGAGATCCTGCCGATCGGAGAGAAGGGCGACGTTAAAGCGCGTCGCAAGAACCGCAAGCAGTCCCACGATCAAAATGAGGAAAA
>CAZAKW010000071.1:8916-10367 GCA_964485835.1 uncultured Bacteriovoracaceae bacterium | reverse complement strand
CCATCGCCATTCGCCGTGCCGTTCACTTCCGGGATCAAGGCCAGTGCACTTACACCGATCGAAAAACCAAGCATCGCTGCAACTCGCCGCATGCGCTGGACTTTGATCATCGAGTTCCGCTGGTCATGGGAGGCGAGACGACCGTCGAGAACTTGCGCCTGCTTTGCAATCCGCACCACCGCCTTGTCACGGAGAGGCTTGGGTTACTCGTTTGACCTTTATGGTGGGCCCACCCGTCAGGCCGGCAGGGTGCCGGCGCCGTTGCCATGGCTTGTATCGTGATGTGGCTGAAAAATTGAAGCTACGCCCTAGATAAAAAATGGACGGTTCGGAGCGCTCCGAACCGTCCGGACCGATCGACTAGACGCCTCTCAACCGAAAGAGATGCGCCCAGGGCCAGTCACACTCCTACTGCTTTCGCTGGATGCTGAACGCGACTTTCTGCACCCCTCCGGATTTAATCGTGTCGACGAGCTCCGTAACCATCTCCAAAGTTACCGCCTTATCCGCCACGAGTAGCGCGGAAGTATTCGGATTGGCGGCGTAAAAGGCTTTCGATTCCTCGCGCAGCCCCTCAAGGGTGATAGGTTTATTGTGGAGGAAAAGTTCTCCGCCCTTTCCCAGCACTACACGGAGCGGAACTTTGTCTTTTTCGTCTTTCGCGGTGGAGGCCTTCGGCAGACTGATGTCGATTTTCGGCTGCATGACGAGCGGAGCCGCCACCATGAAGATAATCAAGACCACGAGAATAATATCGACGAGTGGAATCACGTTGATCTCCGCGATCGTTCCGCCATCGTTATTGGATCGATTTGAGCCGGCCATAACTTGCTCCTTACCTTGTCGTTTCGGTTAATCGGTTGAGAACGGCAAAGACCTAGACGGAGATCCGCCGACTCTTCGTATAGGCCAGGCACAGGTCGCGGGCCGCATCGATATTGTTCAAAACCAACCCGACTTTCTTTTGAAACATATTGAATGCGATCACCGCGGGAATCGCCACCGCGAGACCTACAGCGGTCGAGACGAGCGCATGGCCAATGCCGGCCATCACGACTTCGTTTCCCTGCCCCGGGGCGACCGCCAGGTCGTTAAACGCTTTCATGATCCCCATCACGGTTCCGAGAAGTCCGATGTAAGGCGCGTTTGAGGCGATCGTGCCAAGAAGATTCAAGTTCTTCTCAAGCCCTGGCTTTTCGATCGTTTTGAAAGAATTGAAAAGTTCGTCCAGTCCCGCTTCGCCGTGCTCTTTGACAAAACTAAGCCCGTACCCGAGCGCACGACCCTCGAGCGAGGCGTCGGACTTGGATAGCCCTTCCATTCCTTCGATATTCTTTCCTTCGATCACTTTACGAAACTCGCCGGCCATCCGATTGCTCGAGGCGCCGATTCTTTTGAGGTAAAAGAACCGTTCGATCATAATCGCGACGCTGACGACGCTGAGAACCGCC
>CAZAKW010000071.1:0-8906 GCA_964485835.1 uncultured Bacteriovoracaceae bacterium | reverse complement strand
ATTTCTTCCTTTTCGGTTCAGGATTGTTCGGTTTCGGTTTTAAGACGGGACTACTGATTGGAAAGATTAAAGTCGACGCGGACTTGGTGGTCAGCCAGCTTGAGGGGCTTGCCATCGGACCCTAAAAACGGACGGTACTTCCACTGGGCGACCGCCCGGCGCGCTTCGCTTTGAAACAGGTTTCGTTTTTCGCCGCCGACGACCCGAACGTTTTCGACCTCTCCGGTTTCGGTCACGTCGATCTTCAAGAGGATCCAGCCCTCCTCGCCCGCAACTAAAGCGGCGCGAGGATACTTGGGTTTGATTTTGTAATAGGGAACCGAAGCCGCGCCGTTTCCGAAGCCGCCCGCCGAGGCGGGCTGTTGGATCGCCGCCTGGGAAGTTCCGACGACGTCGCTTTTTTCGTCCTGGAGTTCGCGGGCCGTCTCGTCGGCTTTAGACGTGTCGGCCGGTTTCACTTCCGCGACGGGCTGGATCCGAGGCGCCGGTTTAGCCGCGGCCGATGGCGCCTCATCCAGAATTTCGTACCCGATCTCGGCATCTTCCATCACCATCGGCGCCGACCGGATCATCCCCGAACTCACAAGCGCTACGACCCCTAAGGCGACGATCCCGTGGATCGCCGTCGCAGCGACCATCGCCCCGGGGAGTTTCCGAGGTGATAGGTTTTCGAGCAGTGGTGTTTTCATCGCTAGACTCCCTCCCATCTGGGTTTCCTTTCGTTAGAAGTTGATTTTGTAAGCGGCTAAGAACTGGCGGCCGATTTGGTCGTAGAGCATGGCATCGAGTTGCTCGTTCGGGCTTGAATCGTCCAGCGGCGGGGTGGTGCCCAAGACGTTACGGACTCCGAGGGTAAACTCGCCGATTCTCTTCGTCTGATACACGTACTGGAGATCCACGGTCGTGTAGTTGCTTAGCTTCCCTGCCGACTCGACGGCCTTTTTATGGCTCCCGAGCGTGATCGCCGTAGCGGTGATCGACTGGTTGTCTTGCGGAAGGAAGGTTAAGCTTGTCGCGTTTCTCCACTCGGGCTTTCCGTTTTCTCCCAATTTGTCGCGCATCCCGGCGCCCGGAAATCCTTCCTCTCGGAAGAAGAACAAGTAGGAGTGACTGCTCGACAATCGAAACTGGGCGAAGCTGTAGCCGGCCGATAAGTCGATTCCAGAAACGTCTTGAGAAGCGAGGTTTTGCATCGGTGCGAGGATCGATTCGATGTAGCCCTGGGCGTCGCGGGTTACGTTCAGTCCGTTTTGGTTGACGTTGATCCCGGCAGCTTCGGCACGGGTCAGGTCGTTATAGTCGATTCCGACGACGTTTTTCGTTTTCACGAGGAACCAGTCGCCGCTAAAGCTCAGCGCCGGCGTTGCTTGCACCACCGCGCCCGCATTGTAAGCGATCGAGGTTTGCTCGCGTAATCCCGGATTACCGCCGCTCGTGACGTTGTATTGTTGCGGCAAACACGAAGGCGTCGCGCCGCCCGCTTGTTGTTCCGCTCCGCAGGCGACGAAGTCGATGAAAGTCGGGAAACCGTTTCCGCTAGCAGCATACAAATCCTGCATCAATGGAGCCTTGAAGCCCGTCCCTACGGAACCGCGAAGCAGGACATTCGGAGTGACGCGGTAGCTTGCCGCCACTTTCGGATTGAAGGTATTTCCGAAATCGCTGAAATGGTCGAACCTTCCGGCGAGTTGGAGTTCGAGGTCCGGGATCACCGGTACCGAAAGTTCCGAGAATACGGCGACCGAATTTCTCTGACCGCCGCCGGTCGATCCGGCATTGCCGAACACGTTATCGTTTAAAGATTCCGCGTCGAACTCGTCGCTATAGGATTGGTGGAACGCCGTCGTACCGACAGCCATTCCGATCGGACCGTTCGGTAGTTGAGCAAGCTCTCCCGAGGCTTTCACTTCGCCAGAGGTGATTTGCGAAGTCGTCTTTTCGACTGGCGCGTAACGTGCGCTCTCTAAACTACCTTTCGAGCCGGGGGAGCCGAAGGGGTTAAATGCGCCGCTTGCGATCAAGGCTTGAAGCCGATCCGTCAACGCGTATCCGTTCACTCCCCGATCGTTGCTCACAATCGAGTTATGGGAGCCGGTTACGTCCATCGACCAGGTATCGCCAACTTGGATCTGGCTCCCCAAAAGAGCGTTGTATCCCCAAGTCGAAACATCCGCGTCGCGGGTCCCGAGATCCGTTAGCCGGTAACGAGCTTGGAGATCCTGTCCGGGCGTCGCGCCGGGTAGCGGCGTACCTCCGGGCCCTAGCGTATCGGCGACCGCACCGGGGATCACGAACGTCCCCGGAGCCGCGGCGTATGACCAGTTCACTTTCCGGTGCGTTCCACCGAGGCGCGCGGTGAGACGTACTTTCGAACTGAGCTCGTAATTGCTTTCGGAAAGAAGACTAAACTGTCGAAGCGCCGGTAGTTCCGTCGAGTAGTCCGTATGTTTAAACGAACAAAAGTTTCCTTGTGGAGTCGCAACGATTTGTCCGGCTGGGCAGTTCGAATCCGTATTCCACTGCCCCCCCGCATTGCGGTAACTCCCCGGATCGCCGATCAGACTCGTGCCGTCGTCCGTCCAGTCGCGATCGCGCGAGTAAATGCGCTTGTTGTCGCGAAACTGGAACACGTTCACCATGTTGAATTTTTCGGAGTTGACTCCGTTTACTAAACTGGCCTGGGTCCGCGCGCCACCTTTGGCTTCGGGCATCGTCTGCTGGACGGAGATCTCGTTCCCGGAGAAATCCTTGCGCGTGATGATATTCACCACTCCGCCGAGTGCGTCGGAACCGTAAATCGCGGAAGCGCCGTCCTTAAGAATTTCGACTCGCTCGACCGCCGCCATTGGAATCAAGTTCAAGTCAACGGCGCCGGTGATCGCGTCCGTCGGTAGGCGTTGCCCATTTAAAAGAACGAGGGTGTTCGAAGCGCCAAGTCCCCGTAGATCGACGTGAGCCGTCCCGGCGGCGTTACTACCAGAGTCTTCTCGGACCGAACCGAACGAGTTCGCCGACGTATCGCGAAGGACGTCGCCGACGGAGTTATAACCTTGTTTTTCGAGATCTTTGCGCTGGAGCGTTTGGACCGGGCCTACGCCCTCGACGTCGATTCGTTTGATATTGGATCCCGTCACTTGGATGCGTTCGGTACGCCCCGAACTCGGAGCAGAGCTTGCACTCTCGGGAATCGCCTCTTCAGACGAGGACTCCCCTGCCGTCGGAGCCGACACTTCGCTGGCCGCCGGTTCGGCAAAAGCCGAAGAAAGCGGCTCGATCAGCATCGAGCCCAGTAGAATCAGCGCAATTCGATTTCGGTCGATCATTTCTTTCCCCCTTGGACACTCTCACGTAGGAACGAACCGTGAGGCTTCGCAGGGGCTAAAAGCAACGAAGGTGCCAGTGCAGCAAGAATCTAAAAATGCTCGAAAAGACTATAAATAAAGGCCTTTTTACGATTTATTCAAGGAAGTGGAATCGATGCGTCGTAGCCTGGTGCCAGTTTGGCCGGAGCCACTCAGGCCGATTCGAAGAAAAAAGAGCCAAATCGACCCGTTTTTTCGCCAGGAAAATGACGGATCAGTCGAGATATGCGCTTGGAGTATTCGCTTTCCAGACGATCGTTTCGATTCCGACCACCCGCCCAAAAAGCCGGTTGGCTTTAAAAAACGCGTCCTGGACTACGCGGCGTCCTGCGGAGTCATCCGCTAGAAATCTCCAGCCCTTCGGAGTGTTCTCAATAGTCACGTCGACCGTACGGTACTTTCCGTTCACTCCGTTCACGAGATGGGATAACTCGAGCGCCCCTCCCGCCCGCGGATCGAAATGGTCTGCGCGTAGGACGACGACATCGCGCCCTGAGTCCGCGAAGAGAACGATCCCCCTGGAAAGCTCGGAAATCGGATGGGTTTGAGTCCGCCGAATGGCAACTTCGCGGCCCGTCAGGGATACCGCGACTCCTTCGTCGATATTGATCGAGAGTCGGTATTCCCCCTCAAAGGCGTCGGAAGTTACCGTCAGGAGTGACTGCTGGTCCGCGGCCTGGAGAGGCATCGGGGCAGCGAACGCGACCAAAACCAAAAAAGTGACCAGAATCGAGCGGCTTTTCTGCGCTGATAAGTCGCGAAGATGCATAATCCCCTCCATGGGAAAAAATTGCGCGGTTCGGCTCTCAGTTTACCACGAAGTCCCCGTGGTTGCTCCGGCACTGAAAGCAGGTAACTTGCGGTCCCAAATCTGGAAGCAATCCACCGGACCGCAATCAGGCCATTGAACCGTGCCAGGCGAGCCAGTCGCGGGATCAATCCAGGCATGTCCTTGCGTGACGATCTCCGTCTTCCCGGCGTACTCTACATAATCCAGGATCCGGGTAAGATTCTGATGCAGCCGAGGCAACGCCCACGCGTGGGAGGTGATTTCGTGAAAACGAGCCACCGCTTCCGGAGAGCCGATTTTATGTACTCGAATCAACCCCCGGTATTGCTGACGCAATTGGAAGAGTTCCATCGCGTCCGGATAAGCCTGGCGAATACATCCCATCGACGCCCGTTCGCCAAGCTGTCCGTAGTGGGTTGTCGAATGGATAAAATACCCGCCGAACATCCAAAGCCCCCAGTACATGATCGAGTTCCCGTACGTTCTCGAACGCAACCACGGAAAATCGACCGTGGCGGAACGAGTGCCTCCGCCACTTACCGGAATTCTTTTCGTGAACTGCCGAATATCCAATTTGTAGTTTCCCGCGGGCGTCGTGCGAAAGCCACCGGCCGCTCGGGCCTCGAGGCCACCCGAAATAATTTGCGCTTTATAGGGCGATCCGTTGACGGAAACGACGGCGAATTCACGATCTGCGAGATCCCGGAAGATTCGTTCCGCTTCCGCCACTCGTTCTTCGGGTGTATGCGAACCCGCCGGTACGAGGAGATCCACGTAGCCTGGGTTGAACGCGCCTAAAACTGGGTTCTCCGGACTCCGTCGAAAGACGTCCACGACCAATGGATACTGATTGAAATCCTCGATTGGAACTCGACGCTCGCTTGGATTCATATCCAATCCCATTTCCTGCGCAAATTCTTCGGGGGTTACTTCCCGCTCCGCCGAACTCTCGGCTTTTTCCTTCCCACAGCCTGCTAACGTAAAAACGGCGAAAAGGAGAATCAAGGAACGATGGAAACGAGTGCGAAAGCGAGACATAAAATTCCTTTCAAAAAGATGACCGCGGAGACACGTCGCGGACCTCAACCCAGTCGTCAGTCAGCTTAATCAGCCGGCGTGACTAGTAAGCCGGGGGATCGCTCGCCGGAAACGACTGCCAGGAGGCTTCTTCGACCACGTCGCGAGTCTGGTCGCCAAACTTCCGACCCACGGGGATTTCCTTTGGATCCGGAGTAATCGACATTCCGCCGGTGCAAGGCGCGACCGCGCGCTGGCGTTTTTTATAAATATGGTAACCCAAAGCCCCGATCGCCAGTGCGCCTACGACCAACGGAAAGCGCCGCAGCCCGAACGTCAAAGCCCGAGACTGGATCAAGGGCGAAGCGGCTTCTTTTATAGAGATTACCATAAAATTTTCCTTTAAAAAAAATGGGGCCACAATCGTCGTTCCGACTATGGCCCCAAGACTCAAATTAGAATTTCGCTACGATGGAAGCGGTCATCATTTGGTCGGTAGGACGAAATCCGGAATTCACGGGAATCGCCCGATACTGGAGATTGTGCGAGAGTTTCAACGATAGCATCTCCGTCATCCGGGTGGTGACGGCGGCGATGTTCATCACCCGCCAGTCGTCCGAATCGCTGAGCGGGGTGATCCACTGCGCGTCGGTCGTGAAATCCGCAAATTCCGAGATGACGAATTTCAAGCCCACACCAGCCGAGCCGACGCTGAAGTTCCGGTCCGCACGAAACACCGAATACTGTTCGTTCATGTATCCGATACCGCCTTGCACGCGAATCGAGACGGCGTCCGAATTAATGGCGTAGATGCCTACGCCCGGCATCGCCATCCATTGGTGTTGGATCCCGCGGAAACGATTTTGTTGGTAGGTTCCGAGAGCAAAGAAATCGACGTTATTCGTGATATTCGCGCCGGTACGGACAAGACCGTTGATCGCACGTGCACGCTCGGCATCGTCCGCTTCGGTCCGCATGTATCCGACTTTGGCGCCGACCGTCCAAGGCTTCGGCTTGTAATCGACGTTCAGGCTCGCACCGTAGCTCTGCACGTCGGTGTTGCCTTGGCTGATATTCGCATTCGCTTCGGCACCGCCGCTCCAAAGCTGGTCGTTACTAGAACCCGATGTAGCCGAAGCGGTGTAGTCTTCAGCAGCGAACGCCGAGACAGAGACTGAAAGCGCGCCCAACACGCAAAACGCGCGGGCAAAAGATAAATGAGAAAATGGACGCATGAAAGTTCTCCTCGTAGGGTGGTTACTTCTGTTTGCGTCCATACGAGCAAGAGCTAAGCCAAGCAAGGTGTCCCAAACTGGGATAGGGTTTGACGTCGCGCACCTTAACCTCTAAAAGAGTACAAAAACACCGATGAACAAGCGATGAACAAGCTGCGCGCGGCGCGGCGGAGGACGAATGGATTTTCACGTCTGGTTGGAATACCTGCTGCGATTCGCGCATCTCGTGACGGGGATCGCGTGGATCGGAAGTTCGTTTTACTTCATCTGGCTGGACAGCAGTTTCGAAGTTCCCTCGGAACCGCGTCGGAACGTCGAAGGCGAATTGTTCATGGTGCACGGTGGTTTCTACTACCAAGTAGAGAAACGAAAAATTTTTCCCGGAGAATTGCCCAAAGTTCTCCACTGGTTCAAATGGGAAGCGACGCTCACCTGGATCACAGGAATGCTTCTTCTGGGTGTCGTCTACTTTCTTCGGGGCGCAAGTCTCCTGATCGATCCCGGGGTGCGCGTTCTTAGCCAGTGGGACGCCATCGGCCTCAGTCTCGCGGCGGTGATCGGGTCCTGGATTCTTTACGACGGAATCTGGCACCCGCGATTCGCACGGGCAAAGACACTCAGCACGGTTTTATCTGCGCTTCTTCTTGCTGGACTCATTTATGGCCTTACCCGAGTTTTCAGCGGTCGCGGCGCCTATATTCTCACGGGCGCCATCCTCGGCACTTTAATGCTCTTGAACGTCTGGGTTCGAATTCTTCCCGGCCAAGCGAAGATGGTCGCCGACGCTCAAGCCGGCCGGACGCCCGACTATACCCTTTCGCTCAAGTCCAAGACGCGTTCCGTCCACAACACCTACTTTACCTTTCCGGTCCTGTTCATCATGCTGAGCAACCATTATCCAGCGCTCTACAATCACGCGTATAATGGGTTGCTTTTGATTGCCTTGGGAATTTCCGGCGCGCTCGCTCGCCACGCGATGGTCACCAAAAAGCCAATCGAGCGATGGACTCTCTTACCGGCAGCCCTCCTTTTGCTCGGACTTGTTTATGCGACTGGCTACGCGATGCCTTCGAGCCGTCCCGCGAACGCCGTAGCCGTCGACTACGAAACCCAAATCCGCCCGATCGTCGCCAATCGATGCGTGAGCTGCCACAGTTCCCAGCCAACCGACGACATTTATAAAGTCGCGCCCAACGGAATCCAGTTCGAAACCGAAGCCCAGCTTCGATCGATGGGCGAACGCCTCCATCTCCATGTAATCCTCGCGAAGTCGATGCCGCTCGGGAACAAAACCGGGATGACGGACGAAGAACGAACGCTCTTCGGCGACTGGCTCGCCCAGGAAAAACTCGGGCCTCGTTAATATCCGGTTACGTGGGCGATGGTCCAAAAACACGGATTCGATGGATGCCACCATCCGGATAAATTCGCACGCGAACTTCCGAATAAGCTTCGGACGCTTCGACCCCAATCCATTTCGTGTTTCCCGCGAATGCTTTGACCGAAGTTCGGGGGACGATTTCGATCCACTCCCCTTCGCCATCGGTTTTCGCGCGAGCGGCCGCATCCACCTCGACGGGGTTATTATTCACAAAATAGGTGAAATCAAATTCAAGCCGTCCGATACGGGTTGGCTCGCCAAGCCTCAGGACCACTTCTTCGAAATGCCCTGGCTGGCGAGACCGAGCGGACTCAAGCCCGTCAAACATGTGCACCGGCGGGAACGGCGATACGACTTGGGCGGCGGGCCCGTAATGCTCGTTGGAGGCGTGCGCGACCTCTCCCCCTAAGGCACGACTAGCAAAGTCAAGATCGCTCGCCGCCACCCGCGCGCGGTTCTTTTTGATCTCACCTTCGCTCGGCGAATACGGAATCGACAAAGGTTTTAAACTCTTCGGGATCGCGACCGAATGCCGAGCCCACGCCCCGGGTGAATCGAACTGCGCAAGAAGATCGGAGGAAAGCTCTTCGTAAATCCCCGCGCGGGTCAATCCGCCGTCTGGAAAGATCTCGACCCGTACTTCGTCGACGAGCTCCATGGCAAGCCCATCGGCGAGTCGCAACCGATACTCCGAATGGCCTTGGACCGTAATCTTCGGAAGAATTTCGATCCACCGACCGCCTTTGGCGCGTCCTTCGATTCGCACGAACTCGGGATGATTGCCGTCGTGGAACTTCGTCGAAAGCGAGAGCCATCGCGGTCTCACCGCGGACTTTAAACGAAGATGGAGAACGTCCTTATCCGCCGGATTATGTCGAGCCGTCTCCCAGCTATCCATTACCTTACCCTGGCGGCCAAATAGCTCCGGGTCGAAAACAGGAAGATGGCGACTAAGTAAATTTTCCGCGCGCGCGAATTTCTGATTTGTCACCGAAAGAATCTCCGCATCGCAGAGAACATTCCGGGATGCGAGCGGATCGAGAGGCCCACGATCCAAAATCGCTTCCGGCAAGTCCGGACGGAATGCCTCGAATAAAAGGCGCTTATAACCTTGATTAACG
>CAZAKW010000070.1:0-10469 GCA_964485835.1 uncultured Bacteriovoracaceae bacterium | reverse complement strand
GATACATGTCTTTCTGTACGCCACGGGTGTACGGATATTCCCCAGGAGCGCCTAAAAACTGGAGATCCGCCGACTGCTCCGACACGGAACGGGCGAACTCTTTCGGAAGATCGCTTGTCCAATAGGACTCTTTTACGACGATCCCCGAACGAGTAGCGAGAATCTTAGGTATTTCGTTGTTAGTGGCCATCAGTTCCCCGGTTTACTACCCGATTAAAATCAGATCAGCGCCGCTTTCGACGGCTTGGCCTTCAACGACTTTTACTGATTCGACTTTTCCAGCGGCCGCGGCGCGGATTTCGTTTTCCATCTTCATCGCTTCCATTACCAGAAGCGGCTGACCCTTTTCGACGTCCTCACCCGGCGCGACAAGCACTCGCACGATTTTTCCGGGCATTTGCGCGCGTACACGAATTGATTTTTTCCCGCCCGCCGCGACGGATGCGGCGGCTTCGCCGTCTCCGCGAAAACGAAGACCGTAGGCGACCCGATCGTTCCCCCTCCCGGCGATTCGGAAAACCGTTCCCACTGCGTCGTCGATTTCACCGACTAGATCGAACCCGAAGCAGCCATGCGAAAGCTCGATGACAAGTCCGTCCGAGTCGCGTCGCCAGCCCACGGTATAAGTTTTCCCGTCGACTTCGACCTCCCCCACGCCCTCGCTGCCGATCGGCGCCTTTTTCCAGACGATCTTACGGTCTCCGACCCGTCCCCGTAAAACACTCATCCACGCACCCCTTCACGACGAGCCACGAGCGCCCACGGGCTCACGCTTGAAGCCACGCCTTGAGCCGCGTCGTTCCTCGTCACGTTTTGTTCCGAGAGCAATTGGTGTAAAGAAATCGCGATCGCTTCTTCGACCGAAACTCCTGCAGCCGTTTCGGCATCGTTTGGAAGCGAGGTCAATTCCGGGTTTGCCGCGATCAAGTCCGTCGTTGTTTCGCCCTCTAGCACTTGGGGATGGCGCGCGAGACGGGAAAGAAACTCAAGATTGGTCTTTAATGACCCGAGTTTCGTGCCGTCACGTTTCTTAGGGGGTTCAACCCGCGTTTCCTCCAAGGCCACCCGGAGACGACCGATCGCTTCTTCGCGCGTGCGACCCCACGTCGAAATCTTCGCGATCATCGGGTCGTAGTTCATCGAAATCTCGCCGGCTTCGGTGATCGCGGTATCGATACGCAGAAACGGACCGGTTGGAAAATGGATACGACCGACGGGCCCGGGCGCGGGAAGAAAGTTCTGCGGGTCCTCCGCGTAAAGACGCACCTCCACTGAGGCGCCGTTTCGCGCCGGAATCTCCAGCTTCTCCAACTCACCGCATGCGAGGAGAAGCTGCATGGCGACCAAATCACATCCCGTCACCCATTCGGTTACGGGATGTTCGACTTGCAAACGAGTGTTCATCTCGAGGAAATAAAAATTCCCCTGACCGTCGACGATAAACTCGAGAGTTCCCGCGCCGGCGTAACGAACGTGCGAAGCGATGCGAATCGCCGTATCGAACATTTTCTCTCGCGTGGCGGGATGGCGGTTCAAGATCGGTGCGGGAGTCTCTTCCCAAACTTTTTGATGCCGACGCTGGATCGAGCATTCCCGTTCGCCGAGGTGGATCGCCCCCCCCTTTCCGTCGCCGAAGACTTGGATCTCGACGTGATGCGGTTCCAGGATCAGTTTTTCGACGTACATCGCGCCGTCGCCGAAAGCCGCCAAGGATTCACGCGAAGCCGCTTCGAAAGCGGAAAGAATTTCGGAACCGCTATCCACCCGGCGCATCCCTTTTCCGCCTCCGCCCGCCGCCGCTTTCAACAATACGGGATAGCCGATTTCGTCGGCGAATTTCGCGGCTTCTTTTCCGTCTTTCACCGCGCCTGGTGATCCAGGGACACGGGGGAGCTTCAATTCGTCGATCGTTCGACGCGCGGTGATCTTATCGCCCATGAGCCGCATGCTTTCGGCGGCCGGGCCGACGAATATCAGCCCAGCCTTTTGGCAAGCTTCAACGAAGTGCGGCCGTTCCGATAAAAACCCATAACCTGGGTGGACGTAACGAGCGCCAGATTGCTTGGCCGCCTCGAGAACGCGTTCAACGTTCAGATACGAATCTTTAGGCGCCGCCCCCCCGATCAAATAAGCTTGATCGCAGTAGCGCACATGTTCGCCATACCGGTCGGCTTCTGAATAAACCGCGACCGTCGGAAAACCCAAGGCCTTTGCCGTGCGCGCAATTCGAATCGCGATTTCGCCCCGGTTGGCGATCAAGACGGGTTCACGTTTTCGCATTCGAGCCGCGCTCATAGGGGGAGGTTTCCGTGTTTACGCGCAGGCCCGCGCTCTCGTTTTCCATCCAACGTCCGCAACGACAAGATCAAACGCCTGCGCGTTTCGCTCGGCGCAATCACGTCGTCGATATATCCAAGTTCCGCTGCCTTATAAGGATTGGCGAACGTCTTCCGATAAAGCGCGGAGAGACGAGCGCGCTCCTCGGCGAGTTTTCCGGACTTTTCAGCGGCCGCGATCTCTTTTCGGTAAAGGATGTTGATCGCTCCGTCCGGTCCCATCACCGCGATCTCCGCCGTTGGATATGCGAAATTGTAATCAGCGCGGATGTGTTTCGAAGCCATCACGTCGTAAGCCCCGCCGTAGGCTTTGCGGGTAATGACGGTCAACTTCGGGACCGTGGCCTCTGCAAACGCATAAAGAAGCTTCGCGCCGTGCTTGATGATTCCGCCATATTCCTGCTGCGTACCCGGCAAAAATCCGGGAACGTCTACGAAGGTGATCAGCGGAATATTGAACGAGTCGCAGAAACGGACGAATCGTGCGCCCTTCAGTGATGCATCGATATCCAGGCAGCCGGCGAGGTGATTGGGTTGGTTGCCTACGATTCCGACCGACTTCCCGCCAAGACGGGCGAAGCCGACGATCAAGTTTTTAGCGTAGCCCGCGTGCACTTCAAAGAATTGGCCGTCGTCGACGACGTCACGCACGATTTCGAGCATGTCGTAAGGTTTATTGGCGCTGTCCGGAAGCGTCTTGGCGATTTCATGGCAGAGACGATCGGTCGGATCCTTCGTTTCGGAACGAGGCGCTGTATCTAAATTATTCGAAGGCAGATAACTCAAGAGCTCGCGCGCGGACTTTAAGCACTCCGTCTCGGATGGTCGTACGAAGTGGGTAACCCCGCTTTTTTCGGAATGCGTTTCGGCGCCACCCAAGGCTTCTTTGGTCACATCTTCGTGGGTCACCGTTTTAATCACGTCGGGACCGGTAACGAACATGTAGGACGAGTTCTCGACCATGAAGATGAAGTCGGTGATGGCTGGGCTATAAACTGCGCCGCCTGCGCAAGGCCCCAATACCAAAGACAACTGGGGGACGACGCCTGAGGCCTGGGTATTCCGCCAGAAGATTTCGGCGTATCCGCCGAGACTTTCTACGCCTTCCTGTATTCTCGCTCCACCGGAATCGTTCATGCCGACGATCGGAGCGCCGGCCTTCAGGGCCAGATCCATCACCTTGCAAATCTTCGAGGCGTGCGCTCCGGAAAGAGACCCGCCGAATACCGTAAAGTCTTGCGAGAAAACGAAAATCGTCCGCCCGTTCACCGTGCCGTAGCCGGTAACGACGCCGTCGCCCGGAAACTTTTGGTTCTGCATCTCGAAATCGGTGCAGCGATGGGTGACGAACTGATCGAGCTCGACGAACGATCCCGGATCCAAGAGTAAATCGACCCGTTCACGTGCGGTCAGCTTCCCCGCGGCGTGCTGCTTGGCGATTCGTTCCGCGCCTCCGCCCATTTCCGCAAGACGCCGCCGTTCGGCTAATTCCTGATCGAGTCCCATCTGCTTCGTTTCGAGCGCCATGGATGGAAAATAGCGGCATCGGGCCCGCTTTCCCACCCTATTTTCGGGTAAATCGCTGCCCACAGCGCATTGCGCCACCCCCTTGCTGGACCGGAGTTTTTTGCCTCTATAACGAGCGACCGGAACTCTTTAATCTCAAAGGAGGCATGCGTGTTTTTCTGAAACGATCGGCCCTCCTTTGCGTCCCTTTACCGGGATTTTTCGCCGTGACTTTGGTTGTGCTCGCCCTCGCCTCGAATGCCCAGGCCCTTCCCTATTACTTCGAATTCGGCGCGAATACGGCCCAGCTCTCAAATCCAGGCCCGCTGGTCACTTCGCTTGAACTGCGGCCAGCGACCAGTACCCGTTCCAGCTTTTCCGTTCCCCTCACCGTCGGCCTCCAACTACAAAACGTACAAAGACCCCTCCTTTTTTCGTTGGCGCTTCAAGCCCGCTATCTCGGTGGGCAAACGGACAACGGCGAGGCCTTTTCCGTGACGACAACCTCTCCGCTTCTGCGGATCGAGATCTGGCGCCTCGTCTTCGGTGCCGGCTACACGCCGTTTGCTTGGAGCGGACTTGGATTCAAATCGGTCACGGCGGTCGACTCGGTCCTTACCTTGGAAGGCCAGTTTCTTTTCCCGATCACGCCGGAAATCGACGTGGGAGTTCAAGCCGCCCGGGTATCTTTCGCCACCGCTCACGGCGACGGCCCGGATCCTTCGACGGAATACGGAATTTTCTTTCGCCTCAATTTAGGCTTATCGGATACGGCGTCGACCGAGCGACGGAAATACAAGGGCTGGCGGTATCCTTTAGGTTCGCCAATGCGATGAAAAAAGCCATTTCGCTTTTGCTCTTGCTCATGGCGCTTCTGGTTCACGCCCCGGTTCGCGCGGACTCGGGCTGTCGAATCAAATTGCACCGACGGGCCGCACCCACCAACGGCAACAGCATCGAGCTGGAAATGCCGATCACGCAACCCCTTCTCTCAACGGTGATCGACACCGCCGACGGAACACTTGGGCCGATTTTCGTCGGGCATAGAATCAATGGCCCTAAACTTCAAGCCGAACTCTGCTCAGAAGCCGGCATCGCCCTAGGCCCCGGTCAAGAGCCGAACGCTCTACGCTGGCGATCACTAGCCTTCTCCCGACAGAAAGCCCTTCTCAATGCGATCAACCGAAGGCTCGCCAAGGGTACGGTTGATTTCTTTTCGTCCCGGCGCATTCCGGGTCTCGTCGCGCGCCCCGGAATGGCGAAGAATTACCCCCTTGAATCGTACGTCGAATATCGGGGCCCCAAGGACCTGAAGAATTGGGAAGGCGTCGAGCTCCACCTCCGCAGCGAAGGACTTCCTTCCGACAACCTGGCCACCGCACGTCGCTTTACCCAGGATTTATTGGGCACAAAGACGAATCTGCATATCCACCTGACCGCTCGGTCTCGCTGGAATGCTTCGACCATCACGGATTTAGGAGCAATCCTTAAACATGTCGACTTCCTGCGTCGCACGGAAATGATCGCCCATATGGTCTCGGTCGTGGACTCCCGGATCGCCATCGCAAAGAATATGGATGGCAGCATCCAAAACATGGGCGTGCTTTCGGGAGCCGATCTCCGCATAATCCTTGAGCAGTTTTCCGCGGCTGCGCTCCGATCTATGCGAAGTCCCGATACCTTCGTCCCGGTCCATCTCCACTCGAAAAATTTCGTGGGCTATCGCACCGAAGGCGCCTATTCGGACAAGGATCTTTGGGGCATCGAGTTTCGAGTCGTTACCGCCCAAGGAGACGACCCCAACATGAAGGCTCTCCTCGACGGAATACAGTCCGCGATGGACGAAGCGAATTACGGAGCACCCCACTCTGATCTCCTCTCGTGGCTCGAACAAGAGTTCAAGCAATACACCGAATCGGTACGACAAAACTACAAACAGAGAGTGACCGAACAGACTCGCTACGACCGGATCTTGCGCTGGTTTCGACTTAAAAAGCGGCTGCATGAACCGACGGACATTGATTTGGTCGAGAAATTTTTCAACGACCGCGCCTATCGCTATATTGGCGATCAATACCCGTTGATCGAGCTTGATCCGCCCTCTTGGAGAAGACAGCCGGGCCAAGTGAGTTACGCCGAATTAACGAACTGGTTTGATGCTTCCGATCCCACGACCAGCGTTTTATGGCGGACCTATCTCAAAACAAAAGAACGTCAGTTCTTAACCCAAAGCCTGAAAATGGATTGGGTGCGGTATTGGAACGGGTCCAACCGCCATTTAAGTTACGTGATCCACCCCTGGGAGAAAGACGCGCTTCTCAAGGACCAGCCCGCCCAAGTCCGAATCATTCGGGACGCGCGACTCCACGCCATTCGAGAACTCAACCGCGGCAGCTCGACGATCGAGGTGACGCGCGAGTTCCTGTTGCGGTCCGGGATTTACGAAATCTATCTCGGAAGCTTCGGAGCGAAACTAGACCGTACGGGGTTTTGAACTCATTTCGGGAAAAGCAGGTGGCCGTACAAATCCTCTTCGGGCGCGATCCGGATTTCTTCAATCGAAGTTTCGTCGACGAACTCCACTCCGCTTCCGTAAAGCATTGCGATCGGCCGCCGCTCGGAGACCTCGCCCATTTCATATACGGCCGCCACCGCGAGCGCATCGATCACGTTCACATGGGTCATCTTCATCTCACGGCCGTAAAGATCCTTTTCGCCGACGAGATTCCGAGTTGCCCGAAACCCCCAATGGGAAAGCGCGATACCGGTCACGCCTTTACGTAGAGGTTGGGTGTGGGAGTCGGTGATGAGCACCCCGAGCCGCGTGATCCCCCACCGAGCGCGGAGTTCCCCGTGGAGCTTGCGGGCGCTCGCATACGGATCTTTGGGAAACAAGATATAGCTTCCGTCCTCGGAATTCGACTCGTCGATGCCGGCGGAAGGAATCAAGATCCCATGCTTAATCGTGAGCGCGACCCCGAAAAGAGTCTCTCCAAGAAAGCGTTCGGACTCGCGTTCGATCAACTCACGTTTATCCACGCCTTCCCGCGCCACCACGGCGTGCTCGGCGAGAGAAACGATCTTCGAAGTGACCGCAAGGACCATCCCGTCTCGAATTTGCTCTGGGGCCACCGCTCGATGGATGAAGTCCGCAAGCGACTCCCCGCGCTTGAAAATGGAGGTCCGGACGGGAACCACGGAAAACGGTTCGTCTCCACTCGCTCCGCGATCCAGTCGTCGCGCCAATGCCGCGCCCAGGTAAACGAGCGGAGTATCGAAGGTACCTACGGCGATCTTGACGAGATAGGCGGCCAGCGCCGTCGGTAGCAACTCTCCCCAAGGCAGAACCCCTCCCAAGAAAATCACCATGAAAACGGCCGTGTCGATGGCTTGCGACAAGTACGAAGCCGCATTCGCGCGAAGCCAGAGGTGACGGCCGCGCGTCGCCTGACGAATCCGTAAAAAGACGGTGACGTCCAAAAGCTGGGCGACGGTATAAGCCGTGATCGAAGCCAAGATCATACGAGGAGCGAGGCCGAAGACTTTCGAGAATGCATCACCCACACCGCGAAATTCGGAATCGGGAAGCCAGCGGCCTATTCCAATCAGCGCAAGGACATAGAGCTGAACCCATATCCCGGAACGGATCAATCCTCGGGCAAAAGTTTTTCCGTAAACTTCCGTCGCAATTTCCATCGCCACGAACGTAAACGGAAAGACGAAAAGACCGACGGATACGGTGACTCCAAAAACGTCGGTTAACTTCGAACCGATAAATGTGGCCGTCAACAACGAGGAGATAAAGAAGATTGCGACGGCGGTCTTTCCGCCCGTACCCGGAGAATGCATGGCCGATATCCGACCGCGTTCTGAGGGGGAGTGCAAGTCCCAAAAAAAACCTGGCGATCGAAGCCTAAGCTTCGATCGCCCGGGGACCTGGGAAAGTGAGCGCGATCACCAGATCCGAGTGTGCATCGATTTCTCGGAATGCACCGCCCTACTGTCGGCCTAAGCGACTTCGCCGCTGGAACCCTCGGTTCCACCGCCGCCAGCTGCCGCCGCGGCCGCAGCCGCCTGGCGCATCAGCTTACGCTTATCGAGGCCGTACTTTTCAACCTTCATGATCAACCCGGCTCGGGAAATCCCGAGTTCTTTGGCCAGCCGGGACTTGTTCCATCCCGTCCGCTTTAAGCCTTCCTTGATCATCGTGAGTTCGAGTTCTTCGAGCGCGTCCTTAAGCTTGCCCGCGACGCGGACACCTTGGACCTTCGAATTCTCCCCGTGGTCGCGGATCCGCGCCGAAAGAAGCTCGGGTCCGACCATCTTGTCGTCGCCCGAAAGCACGATCACCCGCTCGACTTCGTTTTCAAGTTCCCGGATATTCCCGGGCCACGGATAATCGTAGAATTTTTCAAGCGAACGCTTAGCGATCTGCTTCAAAGGAACGTCTTTTTCTTTGCACCCGCGAGACAAGAAATGGTCGATCAAAACCGGGATGTCTTCCTTACGGTCACGCAGAGGCGGGACGACGAGATTGATCACGTTAATCCGGTAGTAAAGATCTTCCCGAAAAGTTCCTTCCTCGATCATCGCCTTCAAGTCTTTATTCGTCGCAGCGAGCACCCGAACGTCGACTTTCTTTTGGTCCGTCGAACCGACCGGAGTCAGCGTTCCTTCTTGAAGCACCCGAAGGAGCTTCACTTGCATCGTCGGGCTCATATCCCCGATCTCATCGAGGAAAAGCGTCCCGCGGTGGGCCACTTCGAAAAGACCCTTTTTGTCGCGAACCGCGCCCGTGAACGCGCCCTTCATGTGGCCGAAGAGTTCGCTATCGAGAAGATTCTCGTTGAACGCCGAACAGTTCACCGTCACGAACGGCATCTCCTTGCGGGAGGAGTTATAATGGAGGGCCTTGGCGATCAGTTCTTTACCGGTACCGTTCTCGCCGTTGATCAGCACGGTGGATTCGGAAGACTTGATCTTATCGAGCATGGCATAGAGCTCTTGCATCGGTTTGGATTTACCGATCATGTTGCCGTAACTGTAACGACCGCCGATTTCACTCGTGAGCGCGTCGATCCGCTCTTGGCGTTTCGCGATCTCCGTGTGGTAGGTGACGATTTCTTCGGCCACCAAGTCGACAAGTTCTGCTAGATACTTCCGTTCGCCGTCGCCTAACACGCGAAGCTGGGAATAAGCCTGCTCGAAGGACGTCCATTCGGCGCCCCACTCTTCGACTAGTGCCTTCGCGCGGAGTTTTTCGGAAGGATCGACGGTGTGGTCCACGTAGCAGAAAGCGTATACGGTTCCATGGAAATCATTCCCACGCGCGATCCGTGATACGATCACCTGTTCGAATCCGGAAGGACCTTTCGCAACGAAGCCTTTTTTATCGGAACGAAGAGCCAGCTCATTCATCTCCGCGACGTGTTTAAAGAAACGCTCGCGCGTTTTCTCGCGCACGAATTCCTTCGCCAGCGGATTCGTCCACTCGCGAGAGCGATCCGTCGGATCAAAATTTCGAACCACACCCCGTTCGTCGACGAAAAAGACCTCCGTGGAAAACCACTGGGTTAGAATCGTCTGCAATTTGCGAATCACGTGGATGTGTTTCAGCTCTTCCCAATTAACCATGATCTTTTCCTTCCGAAGTCGACACCAGACCGTTCGGCCGCGACAAAGCGACTGCGCGCCAGGACACTCTGTCCTGTACTGTTTATCGGAGGAATCTGATCAACTTTTAGGCTTTTCTGTAATTAAACTCGACACTCGGAAATCTGACCAAAAAACGGACAGTTAGCTTCCTAGGCAATTGTTAAGTCGCCAATGCCGCGCGATTACCGCCAGTTGCTTCAAGATCGCGAAGAACTTAGTCACCGCGATCGCAAGGCGGTGAACCTGGCACTAAGGGCCCGCGGAAACTTTCTGAAGACGGCTGAGACTTTCAATTCCGATCAAGGCCTGTTTACCCCACTCCCCGCTCCACTCTTGCGGGCCGATCCATTTGGCGGCGATTCCACCTCCTCGGGTGAGCAGGTAAGTCTCGGGAAACTGGTAACTACCGAACGAATCGGAAACGTTCGCTTTGGCATCCATCAACGAGATCACATTCTCGCTCAATAGGGACTCCGGCAGGACTTTATGCGCTTTCTCCCAATCGTCGTCTTGAGTGATTAACACCCAGTAGATCGGACGTCCCTGCTGATCCTTCGGTAGCTTCTTCGCGGCGGACAATATCTCGGGAATCTCGGGCAAACACGGTGGACACCAAGCCGCCCAAAAGTGAACGACCACGACATGGTCATTTAGATTGGATAGTGCGAGCGATCCGCCATCTGCACGCGGAAGCGAGAATAAAGGCGCAGGCCTCAAGCCATCTTCAAGCGCTCGCCTCGCGCCAATGCGGTAGATCCCGATCCCCACCACGATCAATCCTAAACCCACGATCCAACCCCAAACAAAATGGGTCATTTTCGGACGCAAAGAACGCCAAAGTGCCTTTCGCATACATCGAGCGTACCAGATCGAGGTGTCAGTGAGTTTTGTGAAATGATCCTGAACAAACAACTCCACCCTGATACCCAAAAAATCTGCGCGAGATACAAAGACCCCGAGTCATGTTCGACC
>CAZAKW010000069.1:0-10498 GCA_964485835.1 uncultured Bacteriovoracaceae bacterium | reverse complement strand
GGGAGCTACTGGTCCCGCCGGGGTCGGTCCCCATTTGGGTGGGTGCGGCGACCGCAGGGCTTCGAGTGTCCCCGGAAGGATGCGAACAGGCGAGCCCTAGCGCGGCTAGCATGCCGCCGAAGCCGACGACGAACCAAATGATCCACTGTCGGCGCCGCGGATAATTAGGGACCGCGTTGGGTGTCGGAACCCGCTTTGGTGGGCGATGCAAAGATGGCATATCAGTCTCGAATTCCATGAGCGGCTCCCTTCACCTAAGTCAACTTCAACAGCTTCAACTTCCAGGCCACTCGCGCCGTCCCAAACTTCCCTTTGATTCTTCCATTGAATCCTTTAACTTACGCGCATGGATGTTTTTCTGACGCCTGAAGGGCTGATTGCTTTCGCGACCTTGTTCATTCTTGAGCTTGTTTTAGGGATCGATAATATTATTTTCATATCGATCCTTTCCGCAAAGCTTCCGAAAGAGCAGCAAAACCGGGCGCGAGTCGTCGGTCTAAGCTTGGCGGTGATCACTCGCATCCTCCTTCTCCTTTCGCTTTCCTGGATGGCGAGTCTGACCGAGCCTTGGTTTGAAGTCCGTGGACACGGCATTTCTGGGCGTGATTTGATTTTATTGGTGGGCGGGCTGTTTCTTTTGGGAAAAAGCACGTTTGAGATCCATGCCCGGATCGAGGGTGAGGAACATGCGCCGGGCAGTTTGAAAGCGGCGGCGAAGTTCGCGAACGTGATCTTCCAAATTTTACTCTTGGATATCGTTTTTTCCATCGACTCCGTGATCACGGCCGTGGGGATGGTCAAAGAATTACCCATCATGATCGCCGCGGTGGTTTGCGCGACCGCGATTATGATCGTTTCCGCCCGATCGATCTCGGAATTCGTGGATCGACGCCCGACGATTAAAATGTTGGCGTTAAGCTTTCTTCTTCTGATTGGCTGTTCGTTGGTAGCCGAAGGACTGGGCCATCATATCCCGAAGGGGTACATTTATTTTTCGATGGCCTTCTCCGCCTTCGTTGAGTTCCTCAATCAAAAGCTCCAAAAGAAAACGGCGACGCCTCGAGTCCACGGGACTGGGCCGAACGTTAAAAAAGCTTAAGAAGAACACGATAGCGCCGAACATCCGGGGGCGGACCGCGCCCATTCGGGACGTTTTTCGGCAAGGTCTTCTTCGCCGGGTTGGTCGTCGTAAGGCCGTTCTAAAACACGGAGCAGTCTTTCGATCACGCCGAGGTCGCCTCGCGCGGCTGCTTGAATCGCGCCTTGGGCGAGGTAATTGCGCAAGACGTACTTCGGGTTTGTCTTTTTCATGAGATCGCCCCGCTCGGAAGCGTTTCGACCGTCTTGCTCAAGACGGCCGCCATATAGCCGTGACCAAGCTTGCCATTTGTCTCGGAGTGCGGGAGGCGGTTCGGAGTAGAAGGCGGGTGCGATCGTGGTCAAGAAGTCTTGGTCCGGGCTCCAATTCGAAAGGGCTCGGAAAAATAAAACAAAGTCGGTTTCTGCGAACTCAAGATTCGCGAACGCGGTTTCAATCAACGAATCGTCCTGGTTCTCTATTCGGGTTAGCCCGAATTTGGCCGCCAGCATCGCTCCGTAGGCCACGCCGTACGATTCTTGGTAGACCGCCAGGGATTGTTGAAGTCTTTGTTCGTCTGGAATGAGGGGCATGAACGCCTCGCAAAGGCGGGCAAGGTTCCACAAACCGACGCCGGGTTGTTGGCCAAATGCGTACCGATGGGTAGACGCGTCCGTTGTGTTCGGGGTCCAGTTGGGATCGAAGGGCTCCAACCAACCGTAAGGCCCGTAGTCGATCGTCAATCCAAGCGCGGACATATTATCGGTATTCATCACGCCGTGGACGAAGCCGACCCTCATCCAATGCGCGATCGTCTCAGCGGTCCGCCGTGCGATTTCGTCTAGGAGAAGTCCGTACGCATCGGCGGAGCCCGGCGCGATCGACGGGTAATGCTCGGCGATCAGGAAATCCGCCAGCTGCTTGAGTAGTTCCTTTTCCCCGCTTCGCGCGAGAATCTCGAAATTACCGAAACGTAAGAAAGAAGGGGCTACGCGGCAGACGATCGCACCGGGCTCTTCCGCGGGGTTTCCATCGTAGAACGGGTCCCGCACGACGGCCTCGCCCGTGCCGACAAGGCTGAGCGCACGGGTCGTAGGAATGCCTAGGAAATGGAGAGCTTCGCTACAGAGAAATTCGCGAACGGAAGAGCGAAGAACGGCTCGGCCATCGGCGGTGCGAGAGTAGGGGGTTGGGCCCGCCCCCTTAAGCTGATATTCTTGGTTTCCGTAGGTTCCGGATTGCGCCTCTCCCAGCGTAATCGCACGTCCATCTCCGAGTTGGCGTGCCCAGTGACCGAACTGATGCCCGCCGTATCGGGCGGAGTAGGGGCGCATTCCGGGGAGGAGTTTGTTACCACTAAGCAGGGCCAGCTCTGCGGATTCCGGGTCCGGGCGGTCTAATCCAAGACTTTCGGCGAGGCGAGGCGACCATCCAAGTAGAGTCGGTGATCGTACTGCGGTCGGTGCGACCGCAGAATAAGCCGCTCCCGGGACGACGCGGACGAAGTTGCGGAGCTCTGGATCCCCAGGCATCTGTTCGACGAATCGGGATGTCCAAGGTAATTCGGAGATTTTCATAGCAGTCAGCCGATTTGCCAGAATTGAATGCTTCTGCCGACCTTTAAGACAGGGAGTGGATTGGTTCCGACTTTTTTCAAATTTAGCATGGCGTTTCTTCTTAGTTTAGAATGAAATTGGTTCACTTATGCAGAGTTTTTTTGAAAAGACGCGACCTGTACTCATTCTCGTTCTAGGGCTTCTGGCCACGACCGTAAACGTCGCCGCGAAAACGGCTCCTTCGTCCGCAGGCACTTTTGGGGCCGGGGTGGTGATCGGCGAACCTACGGGACTAAGTGCGAAGGCTTGGACGTCGTCCACGACGGCTTTTGATTTCGGGCTGGCGTTTTCTTTCGATGATTACATGCTTCTTTTCTCGGATCACCTTTGGCATTTTCCCGGTGCGTTTGGGAAATCTTCCGCTTTCGTTTCACAGTTGTATCCCTATCTTGGGATTGGTGGGGTTATCGCATTCACGACAGATCGGTACTCGCGGAAAGAACGACCGTTTTTTAAGCACCGGGACCGTTCGATTGGACTGGGCGTGCGCATACCGGCGGGAATCGAATGGATGACGCCTAAGGCGCCCATTGGAATTTTTGTTGAGCTTGTCCCGGGAATCTCGGTGGTGCCGGCGACATCGGGTTTCATCGAAGGTGGGATTGGAGCTCGCTACTATTTCTGAGTGGGCGGGGATACTTGAGTTTAGCTTTTAGGGATGTAGGGACGGACTTCCATCTCGTCGGTGAGTGTGATCACGGCCCGCTTTGCGTCGGGGCTTAACGACTCGAACTCGATCCCGATACCAGCGGCAAGGCCGGATGTTTCCTGTGGACGAAGCCATCGCACGCGGCCGCCACCTTCTAGCACAAGAAGTTCGCCGGTGGAAAAGCGGACATGGACGCCGACGAACTCCCCGAGGGAGGCCTTTAAATCGCTCCCGCCTAAAAAAAGACCGCCTCGACCCAGGCTGAAAGTACCCGAAGTAACGGCCTCGCTCAGGGACGCAAAAGTCCTTTCGATACGGACGCGTACATTCGAAGGGATGGGGCCGTCCCATCGCTCTTCTCGCGGAGTGAGAATTTTCACAACGGCAGCGTCGATGTCGTCGAGATCGAAAGGCTTTGAAAGGATCGCTTCCGCGCCAAGATGATAGGCGTCTTCTTTGGAGAGATCGGAAAAACCGGTGATCAACATCACGACGGGAAAGGCGTAGTGGAGAGACTTGATATTGCGAAGAAGTTCGACGCCGTCGCCCCCGGGCATGCGGACGTCAGAAATAACGGCGTCGATTCTTTCGCTTTGGATGATGGTAAACGCATCTCGACCATTGGTCGCCTCGCGGACTGTGCACCCTAAACTTTCGAATTCTTCGACGAGTGGCGCCCGAAGATCGGGTTCGTCTTCCACGATGAGGAGGGTCTTTCCTTTAAGAATCTCGGTCATGTCCCCTCCTGAGGCTTGCGATGTTTGGGTAAACGCACAACGAAGCGAGTATGCTCGGAAGAAGAATCCAGTTCAAGACTGCCATCGTGGTTGTCGACGATCCCTTTGGAAATGCTTAGGCCGAGGCCGGTACCCTTACCGACTTCTTTCGTCGTGAAGAATGGTTGCATCAGCTTAGGAATGATTTCCGGTGGTACGCCGCGGCCGCTGTCCGACACCGAAATCTCGACGTATTCCCCAGCTTCCTGGGCGTCGACGGAAATCCAGCGCTCCGGTAGCGACTGGACCGCGTCGTAGGCATTCGTCAGAAGATTAAGAAGGACTTGCCCAATCTGGACCGACCGGCAATCAATACTCACGTCCGGGATCTTTCCGACACGAAGTTCGATCTCCCTGGCCTTGAATTTGGCTCGGCACAAAACCATAGCGTCTTCGACGATCGAGGCAAGAGGAGTGGACTCGAACGGGTCGTTTTCCCCTTCGCGGGCGAATGCGCGCAGACCCTTGATGATATCACCGATCCGTTTGGCGGTCGTGCCGATAAGGTGGGCCTCCCGATAGATGATTTCCGGAGTGAGAGCTTGTCGCTGTTGAAACCGCTCTAGCTGCTGCGCATGGAGCGTGATGATACCCAGGGGCGAATTGATTTCGTGGGCGATCCCACCGGCCATCTCGCCTAACGCAGACATCTTTGCGGAGTGGGTGAGGATTTTTTGCTGTTCCGCTAGGGCAATGTTCGTTTTCGCGAGTTCCTCGGTCCGGCGCTTGAGTTCGACGTTGGTCGTCTCCAAGAGTTCGCGCCGTTCTTCGGATAATTTAGCGGCCTGGGCGAACGCGATGATCTGAGGTTTGATGCGAATGAGCCACACCCCAGTGGCGATCGAAGCGGCTGCGGTCAAGACTTTCACGAATCCCGCCAACCAATAGTCCGCTTTCCATAGATTCCACACTTCCATGAAATGCGTGGCGCCGCAGGCGCCGATAAAGATTCCGAAGGAAAGGACCATCGTCGAGAAAGGAAGCCGGATTTTCCGGATCAAGGCGTAAAGGCTGAGCGAAATTGAAAGGTAAGCGAGTCCGATTAAGAGGTCGGAAATGACGTGGGTCCAGACGAGTCCCGGTTGCCATAGGTAGCAATGCCCGTGCGGCATGAAGCCCGCGGACGAAAAAGTATTGAACCAACTCGAGGCATGCGCAGATGCCGTTTCTCCTAAGGAAGGTACGTGTTGGGAATGGTCCAAGGTTTTTCCATTTAAGAAGAGGGGATGAAAAGCAAATGCCAAAGACTCCGATTTTCCTATCGAATCACAATCAGTAAATGGAGTCGTAAATTTTATAGTCGACTGATTTAATCTGGTTAAGGGCCTGCTTTAGTTCTTCGTCTTGGGGGACTCGCGCACTAGGATTGAGCTTTCCGAGGTGGCGAGGTCCCTTCTGGAAATGGACTGCTTAAATTAAAGGGTTGGAGAGTTCTCCATGCGAAATGGCCATGACAAACAGCAAAGCCACACTTTGATTATTCGCGGGATGACATGCGCCTCCTGCGTGGGACATGTTGAAAGAGCATTAAGTTCGGTCACGGGCGTTTCGGATGTGTCCGTGAATCTTGCCACTGAAAAAGCGACGGTGCACGGCACGGAGGCCATATCGGTCGAGCGGCTGGTCGACGCCGTAGCGGAAGCAGGTTACGAGGCGTCGGACGTGGGTCCCCACCTCGTGCGTGCCCATCGTGAAAATTTGTTTACCGACTCGATTTGGAAAGTGTCGGGTGCCGCGGTCGTTTCTTCCCCTCTCGTCATGCCGATGCTCTTTGCGCCGTTTGGTGTCCACTGGATGCCCCCGCTTTGGTTCCAAGTCGTTCTCGCTTCGATCGTACAGTTTTATTTCGGGGCGCGCTTTTACCGCGCAAGCTGGAAAGCGCTCCGGGCGCGGACCGCCAATATGGACTTGCTTGTCGCTTTGGGAACCACGGCGGCGTACGGACTCAGTCTTTATTTCGTCTTATTCAACCCGACGAAGGGAGTGGACGGACTTTATTTTGAGAGTTCCGCCGTCGTTGTCACCCTCGTCCTGCTCGGAAGATGGCTTGAATCCCGCGCAAAAAAACAAACGACCAGCGCGATTCGCGCGTTACAAACGCTTCGCCCTGAAAAGGCGAGGGTCCTCCGTGACGGAAGCGAAGTTGAAATCGAAACGTCCCAAGTCAGAATTGGGGAGAGGGTCACCATACGGCCTGGCGAGCGGATTCCCGTGGACGGACTCGTTAGGGCGGGAGAGAGCTACGTCGACGAATCGTTGATTACCGGCGAAAGCTTTTCGGTGCTGAAGGGTATGGGAGACCGGGTCACGGGAGGAGCAATCAACGGCGAGGGCGTCATTTCGATTGAAACGGTAGCGACATCGGGCGAAGGCGTACTTGCGCAAATGATCCGGCTGGTGGAAGACGCGCAAGCGGCCAAAGCGCCGATCCAGCGCCTCGTGGATCGGGTGAGTGCGATCTTCGTCCCGGTGGTACTCGTCGTAGCGTTCTTCACGCTCGTCGCATGGGGATACTTCAGCGGTGATTGGGAACTCTCGCTCGTCCACGCCATTTCCGTTTTAGTGATCGCGTGTCCCTGCGCTTTGGGACTTGCGACTCCGACCGCGATTCTGGTTGGAACGGGAGTGTCCGCGCGACGCGGTATTTTAATTAAGGACGCGGAAGCGCTCGAGACGGCCCATTTTCTTGAAATTATCGCGTTCGATAAAACGGGAACGCTTACGGAAGGGAAACCGGAAGTCGCATCGCTTTTTCTTCCGAAGGGCGATTCCGAATCCGAATTCTTGGCTTTGGCGGCAGGGCTTCAACGCGATAGCGAGCATCCGCTTGCGAAGGCGGTACTCCGACGTGCGGAAGTCGCCGAAGTTTCTCCGTCCAGGGTCGAACACGTCCGCGCGATTTCCGGCAAAGGAATCAGCGGTCGAATCGGTGGGGACGAATTTTTTTTCGGCAGCCGCAGATTGATGGAGGAATTAGGTGTCGGGACCGCCGAGCACGCCGCGGAGGCGGATCGCCTTGAGTTGCTTGGACGGACCGTTTCCTGGTTAACGACGCGCTCGAAACTCTTGGGCTTGATTAGCTTTAGCGATCCGCTGAAAAGCGGCGCACGATCGGCGATTCAAGACCTTCGGGGGCAGGGGATCCGGACCGTGCTTTTAACGGGCGATAACAAAGGGAGTGCGCATTTAGTAGCCGAGCGGCTTGGGATCGACGAAGTCTACGCGAATCTTCTTCCCCAAGATAAAGTCCAGGCGATCAAGAATTTAAAGGCCCAAGGCAAAGTCGGAATGGTAGGCGACGGAATCAACGATGCACCGGCGTTAGCGGAGGCGGACGTTGGTATCGCCATGGCGACGGGGACGGACATCGCGATGCATGCCGCGGGAATTACGTTGATGCGTGGTGATCCGCAGCTGATTGCGGACGGCATCTCGATATCGCGAAAGACGTACGCCAAGATTAGACAAAATCTTTTTTGGGCATTCGTTTATAATATCGTAGGAATTCCGCTGGCGGCGCTGGGGTACCTAAGCCCCGTGGTGGCCGGTGCGGCGATGGCGTTTAGCAGCGTGAGTGTCGTTGCGAATTCCTTAGGGTTAAGGAGATGGAAAGCTTCGGATAGAAGCGATGCTCGTTTGTCGTGACCGACGCCTTAGCTCTGCGGGCCGTTTGGTAGATCGACGGTGAATGTCGATCCGACATTGAGGCGACTCTTTACGTTGACAGTCCCACCGTGCGCCAAAACCAACTCGCGTACAATGAAAAGGCCAACTCCAAGGCCCGCGTAGTTCTTGATATTCACGCCGCGCTCGAATCGATTAAAGATTTTCTCCTGATCGTTTTCGGCGATACCGATTCCGTGGTCTTCCACGACGATCCGGGTCCGGTCGGAGGAAAGAACGAAAACACGGACAAATACGGGTTTGCCGTTTCCGTACTTCGTCGCGTTACTCAGTAAGTTCGTGAGAATTTGGCGAAGACGTGCGGGGTCCCATTGGCCTTCTGCTGATTCTGGAATATCCAGTCGGATTTCCGTTTTCTCTTCCCTGGCGAATAGGTCGGCCACATCTCGGGCAATCGTGGCGAGGTCGCAGGCTTGCCGGTGGAGCGAAAGTTTTCCGGAAGAGAGCTTTGAGATGTCGAGAAGGTCTTCGACAAGCCGAGAATAACTCTCGACTTCGCGTCCTAGGCTGGCCAAAAGTTGCGTGAATTCCGGAGTCCTCGCAAAGTTCTCGATTCTTTCGGTGGCGATGAGGTCTTGGAGGAAGTCGATCTGCAGCCGAAGCGGCGCGAGAGGCGTTTTTAGTTCGTGTGAAATCGCCAAGACAAAATCGTCGCGTATACTCAGGGCGCGTTCCAGCTCGGCCGTACGAAGCTTAATCAGTTCTTCGATCTCGGATGAGCGCACGCCCAGTACCATGATCAGAACGACGAGGATCGCAGACGTCGCCACGCTCCCGACTGGCATCAAGGTTCGGGCAGGGAAACGGTAGTCCTTCAGACTCGCCGCCGTTAGGGCGACTGCGAGCGCCCACGTTTGATTCTCCACGGAGATCGTGGACGTCTGGGTAAACGACGTGGAGCTTTCTTTCGGTCGGTTCAAAAGGAAGAGCGGAAAATTTGGATCGCCATCGGTGTCGTTTAGGAAAATTTCCAGACCTTCGATGTTGATGTCACGTAGGGCTGAGCTGACGAGGTCGCGCATGCGAAAAACGCCTCCGACAAATCCGAGTAGTTCATTCGTGGGAGGGCTGGCGCTTTGTGGGGAGTTGCCGTTTTTGTAGATCGGATGGTACCCAACGACGCTTAACTGTCCCACCTCGCTTTCTTGGATCAAAGTGATGGGTTCGGAAAGGGAAGTCCCTCCAGTCTCCCGCGCGATCTGGAAGTTTCGTTTCGCGGCCTGAGTCGAGGTGATGTCGTATCCGAGGGCGTCTCGATTGCCCTCCATGGGCTCTATAAATAGTATCGGAAAAACCTCTTTTTCGATTTCCGGGAGAGTAGTGGCGTCGTATGCACGCGCACCATGAATTCGGAAACCGGCCAGGTCGTGTTTGCGGACGGACTCTTCGAAAGCCCGGTAGTCCTTACGCGATATTTTCGGTATCCATTCGAAAGCGCGGACTCCGGGACTGCGACCGAAAAACGGAGTGACAAAATTTCTGAATTCTTCACGGGAAATCGGACCTTTGGATTCGTAGAGTTGGGCGATCGCATGGAGGTTCGCGAAGGCGAGATTCATATGGTCTTGAACCGCTCGTTCAATCGTAAGGGTTCGATGGGCGAGAGCGCTTCGGATGGTCATGGATTCGGATCGATTCCAGAACTGCAGAATTCCCGTGATCGCCGCGAGCACGGAGAATAGGATCATCGAGGTTAAGACTCGGGCACGCGTCCCGATTTCGGCTGAATAAAACCAAAGATGCAGAATCGGTGCCGCCACGATCGTACCAATGGCTTCGGCTGACCACCGTTGCACCCAAAGAAACTTCAATTCATCCGTGGGAAGTCTGGAGTCCGGAGTTCCGAAGAGCCCGAATAAAAGTTCTGCGCTCGGGAGCGCGACACTGCCCAAGGTCGCGCTGATCACTATCCATCGAGGCGTGCGGGCGGCGACGGTTTTGATTTGCTTTGCGGAGATCCAATATCGAACGAACGCGGCGGCGAAGCCGGCTTGGGCAGCTACGACCGCGGCGATCAGCGCGTGCGTGACGACGGAGCCGGTGCCGCTCGCCATGCGCGCGAGGAAGGCTCCGAGAGCGATCGCCGGCAGAACGCGTGGCCCCCCGTGGTAGGCGGCCACGAGGGCTAGCCCCGAAGCCGGCCACACGATGGGAAGTCGTGCGGTCCCAAAGTCGTAGGCGAAATGTTGCGCGATCAGGGCGAGACTCGCATAGCCCAATACCAGCGAAAAATCGCGCGTGAGATTAGAGTTCCGAATCACAGTACTTTTCAACCGCTCCGCGAATCTCGGCGAGGGACACCGGCTTGCGAAGGACATGACTGGCGGTGGGAAGGTCTTGTTCTCCGGCCTCGAACGCCGTCATCAAGACGATCGGAATCGTTTTAAGTTGTTCGTCGGATCCGATCGTGCGCGCAAACGTCCACCCGTCCATCACCGGCATCATCAGGTCTAAAAGGATTAGGCACGGAACCCGGTTTGCGTTTCGAAGTCTTTCAAGCGCGATCGCCCCGTTTTCGGCGACCTCGACCGTCACTCCGGCATACCGAAGTGCCAGTTCGATGATGACGCGCACGTCCCGATCGTCGTCCACGACGAGAACGTATTTCGATTGGGGGAGAGTATCCGATGCGCGCTGGCCCATCCACTCACATTAAACGGGGTGCCATAGCGGGACAAGATAGGAAAACTAGGCG
>CAZAKW010000068.1:0-10545 GCA_964485835.1 uncultured Bacteriovoracaceae bacterium | reverse complement strand
GCTGGAGATAAAATCCGCCGAGAATTTGCATCGTCCCGGCGAGCTGATTCTCTCCGAGCCGGATCGCTTCGAAGCCTCGGAGATCGATCCCGGTGATCCAAAGCTTCCATCGCTTGCGTTGCCGCTCGAGTTCTTCCGCTTCCGAAATCGGCGGCGCTTCTTCACCTTTGGGAGCCTTCTTCATTCGGATCTCAACCAGCGTACTCGGATTGTCGAGGCGGTAAATTCGCACTTCTTTTCGAAGCAGAGCGCCGAGTTCCAGATCGATATCGGTTCCTTTGAGAGTGATGTCGAGATCGACGCCCGGTTCTCGAATGCCCAGGAAGACTTTGCCGAGATGGATTTTTCCGGGAATCAAGGAGTAAGCCCAGGAGAAGCGGAGATGGGTCGCCTCACGGTCGGTCATGCCGGTGAGGGCTGCGAAGAGGGGGGTATTCAGAATTGCGGCGATTCCGACGAAATAAATTACGTAAGCGAAACAGGGTACGAGTAACAACGCCCAGACTGCGCGAGGCAAGGATCGTGAGGATTTTTGAAGCACGCAAGTCTCTCCATTAGTTGGTCTGGAAGTCCCCCGAGGGATTACTTCAAATGAAGCTTTACAGGCAAACAGGGGGCAAGGCTTGCCTTTCCTCGTTTCCTTTCGAGAATTGGGCCGTGGAACGGAGGTTAAAATCGGGTAATTTGGCCCCACTCTCGTGGGCATAAGTTGGTCCCGCATTTGTAAGATGGTATAGGTAGGAACCATGGATAACAGAACCACCGACCAGCCGAAACCCAGCGTCGAAGACGGCGACTTGCTCGGGCGCACACGCGATTTCGTGAGCGTGACCACCGGCTATTTCACCCGTCGGGCTCGCTTGGTGTTCAAGCATAGCGTGCCACTTGCCGGTTTGGCGTTAGCCGTCGGCCTCTGTCTGCTCGGCATTCTCGTTTCTGTCGCTCTCGCAGCGCGGAGTTATTTGCTCGAGCAGGGGTGGACTCCCGCCGAAGGGGACCTCGGGATGGCACTCGCGTTTGGCGGAATGGGGGTGACATTCTCTTTGGTCGCTTTAGCTCGTGTAATGACTTTAAGAAACCAGGGGCCGTCTGAAGCGGTGGAACTTCCAAAGCTTGCATCGGGCGCAGGACGAAAGCTCGGCGAGGATCTCACACGGGTGGCGCGAACGGCGATTAGCCCCGCTGCCCTGGTCGAACCCCACACTAAGAAAATCGTATTAGGTGCGGCACTCTGCGGATTTCTCCTGGCTTTCGCATCCGGGGGTTCGCACCAGGATTCTGATTCTGACCCCGACCTCTAATTGCTCAAACAGTTGACCCCTGAAAACTAAAGGAATGACTATGGAAACATCAGACACAACTCGCCCCGTCTCCACTTTAACGGGTAACGGCCAAGGCACCCTCGTTTTCCCAAAGACCACTCAGGAGGCCTTAAAATCGGCTTCCGATTTAGCGGAGCGGGCAACGGAGTGGGCTAAGAAAAATCCCATCCCAGCGGTCGTGATCGGCGCGTTCGCAGGCTATATTTTCGGTTCGTTCGCGCGCCGAGTGGTGCGAGGTAAGTGATGGAACCGAAAGAATTAAAGCGCATGGCGGAGTCCGGAATCAACTGGGTTAAGAAAAACCCTGCCCAAGCCGCGCTTTACGGCCTCGCCGGCGGTTTCGCGATTGGGTTTTTAGGCGCCGCGCGTTTGGCGATTGGGGTTCGTACCTTGGCGGCCGTTCCCGGCGTGGCGAACTTCGTGATGGATTTCGCGAATCGAGCGATGAATCCTGAGGCCGAAGAATCGGATAGTACGCTCGATTCTTGAGCGCCTTCGGAAAAAACAATTGTAGAAAAAAGGGGGGACGGGTTTCTGAAACCCGTCCCCCCTTTTTTTGAGTTGATGATTCGTTTCGTTAAGGAATCGACTTGGAACCGCGTCCGTTGATGAGGCCAACGACGAAACTGATGATCGCCAACACGACGAACACTCCGAGAAGAAGACGTCCGATCTCAACCGAAATGCCGGCAAATCCACTCGCTCCGAGGGCCATTGCGAGTAAACCGATGACGAAAAAAGCAATTGCTGCGCGTAACATGGAGATCTCCTTGATTGAGGTTGAGGTAGTCAATCGACAGTCAGAGGCACTCGACGATTGGTACGCATGACTAAGTTAAAAGCAACCGGCATACCAAGGGAGGGGAACAGAGTTTGGGGTCTTTTACCCCCTCGCCGCCGGTAAACGATCTACTTTGCGAGCATCAGTTCGCCCATTTGCGGGGCGTGCGGGGTTTCGTAGTTTTTTGCCGCGAATTCCCAGTTGAGATGGTCAAAACACCCTTCGAGAAATTTCGCTCGAGCGTTGCGGAAGTCGAGGTAATAGGCGTGTTCCCACACGTCACTACAGACGAGGGGCTTAAGACCCCTTGCAATCGGCGTGTCCGCATTTCCGGTCGTTAGGATCGAAAGATTTCGTTTCTCGTCTTGCACTAGCCAGATCCATCCCGAGCCGAATTGGGCGACCCCTTGGTCGACCCAGGCTTTGCGGAAGTTTTCTGTGCTGGCAAAGCTCTTTTTTAAAGCTTCCGCCAGTGCCCCGCCTGGACGAATGGAAGCCTTTTGCGGCCGCAACGAATGCCAGTAAAAGGTGTGGTTCCACGCTTGCGCCGCATTGTTGAAGAGCTTCTGGTCGAGTTCGCCGGGCTGGCTGAGGAGATCTTCAAGACTCTTCTCCGCATTTCGGGTGCCTGAAATCAGGGAGTTCGTCTTGTCGATGTAGGCGCGGTGGTGTTTGTCGTAATGAAAGTCGAAGGATTCCTCCGAGAGGAATCCTTCGAATGACGTCCGACTGTAGGGCAACTCGGGAAGTTGATATTTCATCGGTCCGCTTTCGTTTCGACGTTAATCGATTTTGTTTTTCGCGTCGTCCGCCGTGTTTTCGATTGAATCACCAGCTTCGTCCGCTTTTTCGCTCAAGTCCTTTTTCTTGCTCTTGCGTCCCGTGGCGTCGCGCGCTGCTTTTTTAGTCTTATTCCACCCTTTTTTGGTGTCTTGCTTCACGTCTTTCGCTGTTTCTTCCATTTTTTCACCCATTGTTTCTTCGGCGTGAACCGTCGGAGCGATCACGGACATTCCGAAGGCGAAGGCGGACGAGAGAGCGAGGTGCGAAATGATTTTTTTCATAGGAGTTCCTTTCGTGAATGGGGCGTTTTAGTTTTGAACCGAAGATTCAGAGCCTGACAGCGAGAACGAGATCCCGGCGGTAAGCGCCAGGTCGTCTATTTTTTCGTCGTATGCGACACCTTTGTCGCCATCGTTCAAGCCGTAGAGATAGCGCGCACCGAAGACGAGTCCGGTCCGCTCGGCAACTGGGAAGAGTACGTTTGCCGAAGCGGTCAGACCATACTGAAAAGATTCGCTGCTGTTGGAGGTCGCGGTCAATGTGCCGGCGCCGGAGACCAATTCGTTTTTCGTATCCCCGACACGAATCGCGCCGAACCCGCCTACCCCAAGGGAAAGGACGTTCCCCATCCAGGCTTTCACTTCGACGGGAACGAAAACAGTAGGGACGCTTCGTTCGAAGCGTACGGAGCCGGTCCCGATTTGGAATTTCCGCTGGATATAAAGAGCTCCAATTCCAAAGCTGAGCGCGTCCGCGACGGGGGCGTCGAAGAGAATCCCGCCACCCCAACCGAGTTTGCGATCTGAATCGATCCCTTGCTCTTGAGCGAGATTGGATTCGTTTCGAACGCTGGTGAGCGAAGGACTCAGGACGAGGGCTACCGATGCTGGAGGCGCCGCAAGAATGTCTGGGGCGATCATCAAGGCAACAAGCGTGGCTGAAAATAAAGACAATGAAGAAGGTCGCTGAAGAAATGGCATAAGGGACTCCGTAGGGTTGTAAAGCTGCCGCTATCAGGAGCAAGCGTAATGCCGAAACTAACCGGGACTTTTTGCTACGTTCCTCTGTGTCGCATTAAAACGGGGTAAAAAAGGATTAATTTGTTCCAGAGGGGGTATAAATGAGTTAATTTGTCCCTATGACCCAAGAATTGTTCCATATTGTCCTAGTGGACGACGACCCAGAGTTCGCTGCGCGTTTAATTGATTACTATTCGCCTCGAAAAATCCAGATCACCCATTTTGAGCGTCCGGAAGTGTTGCTCGGGGAGCTGCGCGGCCACGTGGGCGGTAAGCCTCCCTATGATCTCGTGATGACAGATCTGCAAATGCCGGAAATGGACGGGATCGAATTCACAAAACAGTTGAAACAAGTCCATCCCGAATTGCCCGTCATCGTGATGACGGCGAATTCATCGGTCGACGTAGCGATCCAGGCGATTGAAACCGGCGCGACTGATTACATCGTGAAGCCGCCCCATTTTCCGCATTTGACGACCGTGCTCCAGCGCACGCTCCATTTCGCGCGCATCGAACGAGACAACGCCGTCCTTCGCCAAACGATCGCCGAATCCCAGTCGCTCACCGGCGGCATCATCGCGAAAAGTCCGTCGCTTCTGCGGGCCATTGAACTTGCGAAGCGCGTGGCTTCAAGCGAAGCGACGGTGTTGATCACCGGCGAGAGCGGTACCGGGAAAGAAGTTTTTGCCCGTTTAATCCACCGAGCAAGCCAGCGCGCGGATAAAGCATTCGTCGCGATCAATTGTTCGGCGATTCCGGAAAACTTGCTCGAAAGCGAACTCTTCGGCCACGCGAAGGGGTCGTTTACCGGTGCGGAAAGCCATCGCGCCGGCATCTTCGAAGAAGCCAACGGGGGGACTTTATTTCTCGACGAGATCGGGGATATGCCCCTCGCCCTGCAATCAAAACTCCTCCGCGTAATCCAAGAGCGAAAAATCAAGCGTGTGGGCGAAAACACCTATCGCGATATCGATGTTCGAATCGTCGCGGCGACCTTACGGAACCTCGGCGACGAGGTGAAGGCGAAGCGTTTCCGCGAAGATTTGTTTTACCGCTTGAACGTGATTCCGATTCGTCTTCCGAGCTTGCGGGAACGAAAGGAAGATATTCTCCCGCTTGCGCGGCATTTTCTCGAGCGGTTTTCGTCCCGTTACGCGAAAGCGGCGCACGGATTCACGCGGGAAGCGGCGGAGTGGCTGCTCACAAATCCGTGGGTTGGGAATGTACGTGAGCTCGAGAATTCGATCGAGCGTGGTGCCGTGGTTTCCGTCGGCTCCACGATCGGCATCGACGATTTGCGGTTCAATGCGCTTCGCGAAGATCCTCTTGCGAGCCCGGGGGATGCCGCGGAAGCGCCGACCCAAACCGATGGCGTGAATATCGAAACCGTCTTGTTGGAGGAGTTTACGCGTGAAGCCGCGGAAGCCGCTAAATCTACACCGACAGCCGTGGCGGCACCTGAGACGCCCGCAAGCGTGGAAAGCTTGATTTCGAACGGCGAACCCATTTCGCTCGCCGAACTTGAGCTTCGTTATATTCGCGAGGTTCTCGATCGATGCGAGGGAGTGAAGGATCGCGCGGCCAAAATTCTTGGCATCGATCGGAAAACGCTCTACCGCAAATTGCAGTCGGCGGACGCGCGTAGCGGCGTTCCGGTCGAGGCTTGATCGGTATCGGAGCGGAAATGAGTCCCAAAACGGAGAGGGGTCCCGGAACCTCGCGTGAGCAAGCGTTGCCGGAGGGATTGACACCCGAAAAGATCGTCGGTTACCTGGACCGGCGCGCTGACGACGTCGCGGGAATTTCCTCCGCCATTCGAACGGGAGATCGGCCGGAAGCGCGCGAGCAAATCCGTGCGATCAATCATAGAATCAAAGGCAATGCCGCGCTCTATTGCCTTCCCGAACTCGGCAAGTTGGCTGGGGAGGCGCTTGCCGCGGCCGACGGATCGGAATGGAGCGAAGTGGTACGATCGGCAACCGCAGTGACCGATCGAATACAAACTGAAAAGCATCGCTGGGCTTCCCCCGGCGATGCTATTTAGAGCGTCTTATTCTTGGAAGTGTCTTGGAACGATGTCTTGGTTTGATGGTTCCAGGCGGCGGTGCAGCGACTCGCCACCTGGAACCCTATTCTTATAGCCGGCCATTACGCGTAAGCTAGGGGAGACGGCTTTTACCGTCCGTTGCGTACCCGGTCGTTCATTTCGTCAACGCCATCTTTAGCGTCGTCCATCGCGCCTTGGGCTTTCGCGCGAGTTGCTTCAGCCGTGTCGGAGTGCTTGAAACGTTCAAGCGCGGAATCGATTTCGGTCGAAGCGCGTTCCTTCGAATAGCCATAGAGTTTTTGGAGTTTCCCTTTGAGGCCATCGAAGTTTCCTTCGAAAGTCGTAAGGTCGTTGTCGGTGAGCTTTCCCCACTTTTGTTTGAACGAACCTTTGATTTCATTCCATTGGCCACGAATCGTATCGTTGTTGATCATATGCAGCTCCTATTCTTAAGCTGAAGAGGTACAAGAGAAGTGCCATGATGTTGGGGGCTAAATGCCCCGTGAAATGCCCTGATTTTTTCATCTTGGCTTTGTCCAGGCTCCCTGGCCAAACTAACGTGAGAAAGGAGAAGCCGAAGTTGGATGGAGTGACGGCACCGCCGAATTTGAAAGTTTCCTTGTCCTCGCCACCGGCGGAGGCGCCGCGAGTTTTGCTTGCCGCTCGTTACTGGACGGACACTCGCCTTCTCTACACGGGGCGCTCCTATCACGACGAATTGTTGGCGGCGATCCGTTCGGCGCGTCGCTCGATCCGTTTGGAAACCTATATTTTCGAGCTTGATCCTACCGGCGAAGCCCTTCTCGTCGAATTGGAGAAACGGGCCGCCGAGGGCTTAAAGGTTCGCATCTTGATCGACGCCATCGGTTCCCCGATGTGGTCGGGCGGGCGTCTTGAGCGATTAATGAGACACGGCGTACGAGCTCGAATTTTCGGGCGCCCGCGGGATCTGTTTCGAGCGGGAATCGGACTTTTTTTCCAAGCGAAATTCGCACGCTCGCTCGCCGTTTTGCGCAAAATCCAACTTCGGAATCACCGAAAGCTCGCGATTTTCGATAGCGAAGTCGCTTTCGTCGGCTCGGCGAATATCGGCGGGACTTTTCTTGAATGGCGCGAAACAACCGTGGTCTTGCGCGGTCCGGGAGTGGCGCGGCTACGCGCATCTTTCGCTCGAAGCTGGGGATTCGCCGCGCGCGAGAAAATTTCGCAAGGTTCGCGCCGTCCTCCGCCGGCAGGCATTCGAAATAATTTTACGCGCAGTGAGCGCAAGGCGGTTAACGACCGTCTCGTGGAAAGGATTCGCGCAAGTCAGCGTCGAGTCTGGATCACGACGGCTTACTTTCATCCCCGGCCGAAAGTTTTGCTCGCGCTCTTTTCCGCGCTCCGCCGGAGAATCGACGTCGCGATACTGGTTCCTCGCCGAAGCGACGTAACCTTTTTTCCGTGGTTGAGTCGTGCCTTCTTCGTCGGATTAATCGACGCGGGCGCGAGAGTTTACGAATATACCGGCACGATGATGCACGCGAAAACGACGGTCTTTGACGACATCGCGCTCGTCGGTTCGACGAACTTGAATTACCGCAGTTTCATGCACGATCTGGAGCTTGACGTCGTGCTGGATACCGAAGAATGCGTTCAAGCCCTTGACGAGTGTTTTCGTAAGGATTTATCCCAGTCCGAATTGGTCACTCGCGATGTCGCCCGAAACTACAGTTTCGCCGCTCGACTGGTCACCTGGTGCCTTTTTCCGTTTAAGCGCTGGCTCTGAACCGAGGGTGCATGAATTCCTTTCGCATCGTTAGCTACAATCTTTTCAAGGGGCGCCATTGGTGGTCTGGGCGCAGCGGGTTGGCGAAGATGGGGGAGGCGATCAAGACGCTCCGGCCGGAGCTGCTCTTCCTTCAGGAGTTGCGGGGGCCTCAACCGGGCATGCCCGACTTTCGCCGCGGTCTTGGGCTGCAGTACGAATCGTACGGGCGAAATTTCGTGGGCAAGAATACGGATCACGGCAATGCGATTTATTCGAGCTATCCGATTGTAGCGCTTGAGAATCGCGATATCTCGATCCGCCGGTTCGAGAAACGGGGACTCCTTTCGGCGAAATGCCAATTAGGCCCCGATCCCGCATCGTTCCTCTATTTATTCTGTACTCATCTTGATTTGGGCGAGACGAGCCGATCGCGCCAACTTGCCCTGATCACCGAACAGATCGAAGCTTCCCTTCCTAATAAGTCGACGCCCTTCATCCTTGCCGGCGATTTCAACGATTGGAATCTCCGCGGAGACGCGTATCTTCGGGAACGACTCGCTGTTCGAGAAGCCCATTACGATGTGCACGGCGCCGTCGGGACGACTTTCCCCAGCCTTCGACCGATCGTACGCTTGGACCGCGTCTATTTTCGGGGGCTAAAAATTCAAGATGCGCAGGTCGTACGGGGGCCGTTCCAATACCTCTCGGACCACTTACCGCTGGTTGTAGACTTTGAACGGATCGTCAAGGGTTCGTAAGGTAAGTTTGTGGTTCGGTGCCTAAGTCGTACCTACTCGGTGGGTGGGGTGAAAGAAGCGATCTTTGGTGCGTATGGTCGTACCGAATCGTCCCAACCGGGGTGGCATGTCGCTTGAAGCGCTTAAGGAAACTGATTCGTGCAATTCGCACATCCATCGTCATCCCTTACCAAGGAGCACTCCCATGTCTCGCACTCTCACCCATTCTCTTACCGCGCTTTTTGTCGGCTCATTCGCGATGAGTTCCGCATTCGCGGCCCCGGAAGGATCTTCCAGCTCGACATTGCCTCAAGTGCGAAACGTCCGAGCCGAATCTGAATTCAAACCGCACGTGGGCTTGATGGCCGGGGTTGCGGATCTTAACGGAAGTTCGATGACGGGACCTGCGCTCCTCCTAGACGTTGGATTCCAGCCTTATATTCCGTTTGGTCTTTCCGCCCAGTTTCAGTATCAACCAGGCGAGATCGAGGTTCCCGGAAACGACGTCGATTTCAATACGACGAACGTTTTGATGAAAGGCTCGTATAATTTCGGCGGTGGGACACCTGTGATTCGCCACTCCTACATCGGTGCGAAGACGGGTCTGGTGGTCTATTCGGGCGACATCGAGTCGCAAACCAAATTCGCGATCGGACCCACGATCGGTGCAGATATTCCCGTCAATGCGGACGAGAATTTCACGCTCGGGGCGGAGGGAACCTACTTAGGCGTTCTGGGCGATGCCAGCCCGGATCAAGTGTCGCTGCTTGGCGCGGCGAAATATTGGTTCTAATCTGATTTCTACCTTAATTCAGCGTATGAACCGGTCCGGACGTTCCGTTCGGGCCGGTTTTTGCGTGGTTCGTTACGTCAGGACTTGGTTCCCCTTCAAGCGCGGCTTCGGCGTCGGGATCGTCTTCGACTCCGAAGAGGCGTTTTAAGAGTCCCAGTGACCAAGCCCGAAACCGGTCAATGTAGATGAATGCAGCCGGAATGACCACCAGGGTGAGAACCGTCGAACTAATTAATCCGCCGATAATCGCCCAGCCCATCGAAGTTCGTTGCTTCGACGCTTCGTTTAGACCGATCGCAAGCGGAGCCATCCCCGCGATCAGCGCGACCGTCGTCATCAAGATCGGCCGCAACCGGGTTCGCCCCGCGAGCAGCACCGCTTCCGCTCGGCTGAGGCCGTCTTGCTTGATTTTCTGGTTGGCGTAATCAACGAGAAGAATCGAGTTCTTCGCGGATACTCCCATCAGCATCACCATCCCGATCATCGAGAACAGGTTCAAGCTCTCCCGGCTGATCGCGAGCGCGACGAGCGAACCGCAGAAAGCCAAAGGCATCGCAAGCATGATCGTAATCGGAGTCACGAAGGATTCGTAAAGCGAAGCGAGCACGAGGAAGATAAAGAGAACGCCTAGTCCCATCGCGATCACCATGCCAGACTGCATTTCCTCGAAGTTTTCCGCCTGGCCGACGAAAGCATACGTGTAACCTGGGGGTAGCTTGAGCTCGGGATCGTTCGCGAATTTGTTTTTTAGATCGGAGACGAGTACGTTCAAGTCCCCGCCGGGAGCGTTGTCGCCGTTGATTTGAATGTACCGGTTGCGGTCCTGACGGTTGATCTTCGTGGGTCCGGTTGTTTTGACGGCTGAAGCGACGTCGGAAAGCCGAATCAATCGACCGTTGATGTTCGGTACCCGGGTTTTCGCAAAATCCGACTCAAGGTTTCGTTGGTCGTCTTCAAGGCGTACGCGAACGTCGTACTCGATGCCCTTTTCCCGGAACTTTGCGGATTTGTCGCCTTCGATTTGGGTCCGAAGTTCGCTTCCAAGGCCAACGCTCGAGATCCCGAGAGCTTCCAAACGTCGTCGATTCGGAAGGATCTGGAGCTCCGGTTTCCCGGAGCGGTAGTTCGTATCCACGTCCTTGAGTGCGGGACTCTTTTTCATGTAGGCGGCAAGCTTGGTGGTGTATTCTTCCAAGACCTTCATATTATCGCCCATGATATTCACGTTAAACGGACGCATTCCTCCGCCGACCGCGTCGAAATCTTTCACGATCGGATTCGCGAATGCGAATTTCTTGAGCCCGTCGCGAACC
>CAZAKW010000067.1:0-10547 GCA_964485835.1 uncultured Bacteriovoracaceae bacterium | reverse complement strand
CGCTGACGTTCTCGCGCGCGGAGCCGAAGGTGGATTTCGTGGCCGCAAGCGATCCGTCGGAACTTGCGTCTCCCGCGCTCCAAATCAAGATCGCCGGCGGCCCGAGTGCTCCGCCTTTCATGCGGATGGGCCAAGAAACGTGGCTGTGGCGGGGCGACCCCAGCTGGCAGCGCCAGCAAGTGGGTCCAGCGCTCGTCGGATTTACCCTTCCGGGTGAAAAAACGAAGTTTGAAGGAGAGGGGCCGCAAGCCTTTTTCCAATTCGAGCCGGGTACGAACGCGGGCGACACGGCTTTAGAAATAGAAATCCGTTCGAGCGACGGAAAAATCCGGAAAGAACGTCTCCCCTTTCAAGATCCGAAGGAACTGGTCGGAAAAACGATCTCGACGGGGTGGAAGTTCGAAGCAACCATCACGATCCAGCAGTGGATCCCGCGCGCCGTGAGCGATGTCCATTATACTCCGGCGCGTATTCAGTACGGCCAGGGCGCGCCCGCGCCAGCCGTTCGTCTTGAAACGGTCGGCGCGCGAGAAAAAGAACATTCCGTCTGGCTTGGGTTAGGGGAGCGGGCATCGCTTGAGCTCCCGGCCCAAGGCGGAAAGTCGCGACGGGCGACGGTCGGGTATTTTCCTCGGCGTGTGATTTTGCCGTTTGGATTGAAACTCGAGAAATTTCGGATCGATCGCTACCAGGGCACCGAGAGCCCCAGTGAATTCTCTTCGGTCGTATCGATCGATGCCGGGGCCGGCGATCTCGGCCAAGCGGCGGAGGGCGACGTCCCACGGAACCGAGTCATTTCGATGAATGAGCCGATGAAGTACGGCGGATTTACTTTTTATCAGATGAGTTACGTCGACGCGCAGCCGCGGCCGACGGTCTCGATTTTTTCGGTGAACCAGGATCCGGGCCGGTGGTTGAAGTATCTGGGTAGCCTTTTGATTTGCTTGGGCTCCATTTGGCTTTTCGCCGTTCGGTATATAAAAAAACCCCCCGTAAAAGCTTAAGCTTTTCGGCTTCAAGGAACTCTTATGACGACTCTCGCAAATTCCTTTCGCGCTTCGCTTCGCCGGCAATCGGTGGCGCTAGCCTTGGCGCTGGCCGTCCTTCCCGTAGGAGCGTCGGCCGAACCCACACCGAAGACGGGCTGGAGTTTTTCCGAGATGGGCGCACTTCCGGTCCAGGCCGGCGGTCGGGTAAAGCCTTTTGATTCCTACGCGCGAGATTTGGTTTTACAAGTGACGGGACGCCGGACGTTCGACGGATGGGACCCCGTCGAACTCGTCCTTTCGTGGCTTGCCGATCCGAATGGTTGGCAGGAAAAACAATTTATCCTCGTCACCCGCAAAGACGTGAAACGCCAACTGGGGCTTGACGAAGACCGGATGCGGTTTTCGCCCAAAGAACTCGTCATGGATTCTTTCTTGGCTGAGTACGCGAACACGATGGCACAGGCGAAAACGGGACTAAGCGCGCAGGCGACCCCGATCGCGGTGACGACCAAACCGGACGCTCGTGAAGAAGAGGTGCGAAGGGTCGTGGAACGGGTAACCATTTACCGTGCGGTGGTCTCGGGTGAAGCCTGGCCGATGATCCCACAAGATCCTCCGGCGGCGTGGCTTGGGCTAGGGGCCTCCGCGCATTCGAAAGATCCGGAAGTTTCCGGGGCGGGACGTTCGGTTCGTCAGGCCTTCATGCAGCTTTTTGGAGCTTATCTCAACGGGAAGCAGGAGCAGTTCGCCACCGCCACCGCCGACGCACGGGCGGCGATCACGACCGAGATGAAAGGGGAATGGAGGCCAGATCTCGAAAAAGTGATCAAGGCAGAACTTCTTTATAACCGCCTCCATCCCTATCAAATCGCGTGGATTATCTATTTAATCGCCGCGCTTATTTGGGCGGCGTCGATTTGGTTGTCGAGCCAGGGCGTCGCCGCGATTCACGGAAAATTGTCCGGCGAATCAAAAGGGGCCGCACCGTCGCGCACCGCCGTGATTTCGCGCCGTTTAATCCAGATCGCTTTACCCGTGACGTGTCTCGGGTTCGCATTCCACATCGGCGGCATGTTGCTTCGCTCCTATATCGCCGGCCGGCCCCCGGTCACGAATATGTACGAATCGATCGTTTGGGTGAGTTTTGGCGTTATGCTCTTCTCGTACATCCTTTGGTTCGTCCAAAAAAACGCGATCCTTTTCGCGGTGTCGACGGCGATGGCGGCGATCACGCTGATCGTTTCGGACGCCGCCCCCGCGATGATCGATCCCTCGATCCACCCTCTCGTTCCGGTGCTGCGCTCGAATTACTGGCTCTTGATCCACGTTCTGACGATCACGCTTTCTTACGCGGCTTTCGCGCTCACGCTGGGGCTTGGAAACGTGGCTCTGTTTCTTTACTGGAAAAAAGCCGAGCACCACGAAGAAGGCGCCAAGAAAATCGCGACCCTCAACCAGCTCTCCTACCGCGCGATGCAGTTCGGAGTGGTACTACTCGCCGCCGGAACGATACTCGGGGGGGTTTGGGCGGACTATTCTTGGGGCCGTTTCTGGGGATGGGATCCTAAAGAAGTTTGGGCATTGATCGCGCTCTTGGGGTACCTCGCCGTCCTCCACGCCCGTTTCGCCGGCTGGATGCGGCCGTTTGGATTCGCCGCCTGGACGGTGATTGCGTTTACGCTCGTGTTGATGGCCTGGTATGGGGTCAATTTCGTACTGGGAGTCGGCCTCCATTCTTATGGCTTTTCAAGCGGTGGACAATCGACGGTGGCCGTTTTCGTCGTCGCCCAGTTTGCTTACGTGGGAGTAATCGCCGCCGTCCGCAAGGCTCGGCTCGCGGCGATGGCGTCGCGGTAGACGCCGAAACTTTCGCGGGGTTTTCTCGCAAGCGTGGCGTAATCGATTTCGATCAGACCAAAACGAGGCTCGAAGCCTTCGATCCATTCGAAGTTATCGAGCAGCGACCAGTGGCAATAACCGAATACAGGGGCACCCTCGGCGATCGCTTGGTCAAGAATCTCGAGGTGCTCGCGGATAAATTGCGGCCTTCGCGAATCGTCGTGGTCGGCGATGCCGTTCTCGGTAATCAGAATGCCGCGTCCGGGTATTTCGGACCGTACCCGTCGAAGCGCGCGGAGAAAGCCTTCGGGATAAAGTTCCCATCCGAGGTCGTTTTTCGGACGACCTGGTACCACGGAGACGACGGGACCCAAACCTTCGGGCGTCCACCCAAGCGTCACCAGATCACGAGTGTAATAATTCAAACCGAAATAGTCCTGCGTGCCGCGTAAGTCTGGTATCGTCTCCACGATTTTCACGAGGCCTGGGATTCGCATCTCCACTTTTCCGGTTTCAAGCGCGCGGGGAATCGTCCAATTAAAAGCTTGGTCCAAGGTGCGCGCGGTAAGCCGATCGATCGGATTCCAGTTCCGCTTCGGATCAAAAACACGGAAGTGGTGGGCCATGCCGACCCAAACGGGTCGGTTCGCGCCGTGGAGTCGCCGCGCGGTTTCGTGCAAGACACGGTAAGCGTCGGCGTGCGCGCGTAGCATGCCGATGAGCGGATCCCGAAGCGAGTCGAATCCCTTTTTTTCCGGTGGCGTCACCCCTAAAACGTACGCTCCGCCGAGATGGACGAGCGGCTCGTTGATCGTGCACCAAATGCGCACGCGGGGGGCGATCCGTTCCATTACTAATTTCGCATATCCACCGAACGCCTCGGCAGCCGCGTCGCCCACGGGATTGCCCGTGGCTTTCGTCCAAGCCCAAGCCCCTTTTTCCGCGAACCAGCGAGGCGAAGTGAAGTGGTGGAGGGTGACGAGCGGCTCGATGCCGGCTTGTTCCAAGAGTCGGACCACTTTTTGGTAATGTGCGACTGCGGTCTCGTCGATCTCGCCCAAGCGCGGCTCGACCTTGGCCCACTCGATCGAAAAGCGGTAGGCATTAGTGCCAAGCTCCCGCATCAAGGCCAGATCCTCTTCGAACTTTCCCCAGTGATCGCAGGCTTGGCCACTGTGGTCGCCGTGCTTGATCTTGCCGGGAAGTTTTTCCCACTCCCACCAATCCGAATGGATGTTGCCGCCCTCCACCTGATGGGCGGCGGTGGCGGTTCCCCAGAGAAAACGATCGGCGTCGAGAGGAGGACGAGGTTTCACGGTGCCTTTCCTTGAATCTTAAGCCGTAGCTGCGCCATAAAATCTTTTACCTTCGTTTCGTGGGCTTCCTGGGCCTCTTGGGTCGTCGGTTCGGGTGCTTCGGATTCGTCTTGAATCACGAGCAAACCGCGCGGAATGTCTTCCATAAACCGAGAGGGCAAGCGCGGGACTTTTTTTCCGTAGCGAACGCGGAATTTCGCGCGCGACAGAATCAATTGGACCTGGGCTCGGGTGATACCCACGTAAGCAAGTCTTCGTTCCTCGTCGAAGCCGAGGATCGCTTCGGGCCCCGTTCCGTCGATCGTGCGCTGGTGCGGGAGGTAACCTTCTTCCGTGCCGACGAGGAAGACGACCGGAAACTCGAGGCCTTTGGAGCCATGGAGGGTCAGCAACGTGACCTCGTCTTTGGGTTTATCGTCGTCCTCGTCTTCTTCTTCACTCGGATCGAGCGTCATCGCCTGCAAAAAATCAGAAAGGATCGAAACGGTCGTCAGTTCGGCCGGTCTTTCCAGATCCACGTCGGATTCGACGGCGTCGGTCTGTCCGAGGGCGTTTGAAAGTTCAAGCGCGTTTTCCCATCGACGTTCGGCTAGTTTCGGATCCTCGCTCTCTTCAAAAATCGCTTCTTTCACCCCGATTTTAGCCAGGCTTCGTTTCGCCCAGTCGGAAAGGGCCACTCGGTCAACTGGAGTCGCTTCAAGATCCGCGCGCATCGCCGAAATCAACGTCACGAATCTCTCGATCGCGCCGTAAGCTTTCGCGGAAAGATCCGGAATCAATTGCGGGTCTGCGAGCGCCTTGACCGAGGTTTCGAAAAGCGAAAGTTCGTTCGCAAAAGCGTAAGAATGGAGGTGGTCGAGGGTCGTTTTTCCGAAGCCGCGCGCCGGCCAGTTGCAGATCCGGCGGAAAGACGGATCGTCCTTCGGATTCTGCACCACTCGCCAGTAGGAGAGGGTATCTTTGACTTCCTTGCGCTCGAGATACGAAAGCGTTCCGACGATCGTATAGGGAATTTTTCGCATCCGCAGCGCTTCTTCGAAGAGGCGCGATTGCGGGTTGGAGCGATAAAGGATCGCGAAGTCCTTCCATTTGCGCGGCTGATCCGGATTTTCTTTCCGGCGCAGAATTTCCTCGGCGACGGCTTCCGCCTCGGCCCGGTCTTCTTCGACGATAATTTGGACGATCGGTTCGCCGACGCCTTTATCCGACCAAAGTCGCTTGGGATGCCGCTTGAGATTCTTTGCGATCACCTGGTTTGCGGCGTCCAAGATCGACGTGGTCGAGCGGTAATTCTGATCGAGCGTGATCATCCGAGCGCCCGGAAAATTTCTCCCGAACTCGAGGATATGGGCGGGGTCCGCGCCCCGCCACGCGTAGATCGACTGGTCGTCGTCGCCCACGACGCAGATGTTTTCCTGCGATTGGGTGAGGAGGCGAAGCAACCTGAATTGCGAGGGATTCGTATCCTGATATTCGTCGACGAGGATATACCGGAACTTCGCGTTGTAATGGGCGCGGGCTTCGTCCGAGGATTCGAGCAGGCGCACGGCTTGAAAAAGGAGATCGTCAAAATCAAACGCGTTTAAGGCGGCGAGCCGTTCCTGGTACTTTTCGTACACCGAGCACGTCGCGATCGCGTAGTCTTCGCTCATCCGTTTCGCGCTCAAGAAAAATTCCCGTGCTTGGTCCGGTCCGTAAAATCGGTTTTTGGCTTGGCTAATTTCAAACTTGATCAAATCGGCGTCGAATTTCCGGTCGTCGAGTCGGATCTGCCGCAAGACGGATTTAACGATATCGCCTTGATCATTCGCATCGAGGATCGTGAAGTCAGAAGTGAAGCCGATATCGGCGGCTCGCGCTCGCAGGATGCGTACGCAAAGCGCGTGAAAGGTCGAGAGAGTTAACCCCTTGGCCGCGTGCTTTCCCGAAGTTTGGCCGATCATCTTGACGACGCGCTCTTTCAGCTCGCCCGCGGCCTTGCGGGTAAAGGAAAGACCCAGGATATTTTCCGCCGAGATATGATGCTTCGCAATAAGATAGGCGATTCGCGTCGCCATCGTCGTAGTCTTGCCCGAACCCGCCCCGGCAAGCACGAGCAAAGGTCCATTTTTATGGAAAACGGCCTCGCGCTGAGAGGGGTTTAAGCGATGGAGGAGTTTATCCATAAACCCTAACCTATACCCGAGGCGTGATCCGCTCCTCAATCTTGAATTTTCACGTTACACTTAAAAAATATGACCCCTGCTGACGTGCAAATCATTATCGTTGATGATGTTCAGTCGATGCGCATCCAGGTGAAGGAAATCCTACGAACCTGCGGATTTGAAAAGATTCGCTCTGCGGGGAGCGGATTAGAAGCGCTCAAGATGATGAACGAGGGAGCGGCGCATTTGTTGATTTGCGATTGGCATATGGCACCGATGTCGGGGCTTGAGCTCCTCAAGGAAATCCGTGCGAAAGAATCGATCAAGAACACGGCTTTTGTGATGTTGACCGCGGAAGGAACAAAAGAGCGGGTATTGGAAGCGCTGAAATCGGGTTTGGACGACTACATCATGAAGCCGTTCACGTCCGAACATGCCCGCCTGAAGGTGATGGGCGCGCTGATGAAAAGAAATGTATTGTAAGAAAGGGCGACGAGATGAAACCCGATAGCGACCGAGCCCTGAAACTCCAAGAATTCGTAGCGGAACTGACGGGTTTCGCAGCCGATGCCGAACGCGCGCTGAAGCGCATCGAGGCCGACCCGCATGGTAACAAAGGAGAGTTCACCCAGTTTTCCGAGATGATGCTCGCTATTCGCGGCACTTCGATGCAGCTCGGCCTTACAACAATCGCGGAGATGGCGGGGCTAGGGGAAGAAATCGCGGTGAAAGGGCCCGAAGTCGAAAAAGGAGCGCAAATAAAAAAATGCGTCGGCGCACTTTGGGACGCTTTGACGACGTTGAAATTTTTGCTGGAGCAGGCTTTATCGGAGACTCCCGATGCGTCGGCGTTGGAGACCAGCGAAGAGCAGGACATCCTAAAGAATCGCCTCCAGTCCACACTTCGTACGCTTGGCGGACCCCGCGAAACGATGTCCGCAGACGATATCGAAGCGATGCTTCGCGGGGATTCGTAATTTTCCGATTTCGAGGAACCCATGGACCCGGTGTTATTTGAAGTCCCTGTGCCGATTCGTACTCCTCGGCTTCTTTTGCGTCCGGCGCAGGCCGGTGACGGCCTCGTTTTAAACGAGGCAATTCTCGAAAGTCGCGAGGAACTGCGACCCTGGATGCCTTGGGCGCGGACACCGACGCCACCGACGCCGGAAGAGTCCGAAGAAAATTGCCGAAAATCCGGAATCAGTTTTCTGCTGCGTGAAGATCTTCGGCTCCTGATGTTTTCGCGAGAAAATGGCCGACTCGTCGGTAGCACAGGGCTGCATCGTTTTAACTTAGAAGGCGGGCTTTTCGAAATCGGATATTGGATTCGTACCTCGGAGACCAAGAAAGGCTATGCGCGGGAAGCCACCCTTGCGCTCACCCGATACGCGTTCGGGGTCCTCGGAGCGAAGCGGGTCCACCTCTTTTGTAATGCCGAGAACCATGCAAGCTGCGCGATTCCGACTTCGCTTGGATTCGAGTGCGAGGGGCGTCTAAAAAATTACGATACTTACGTTGAAGCGAATCGCCCTTGTCGGGATTCCTTCGTATTCGCGCGGACCTCGACGGAGGGATTGCCGCCCCTCGAAATGCAATGCGGAGTCTAAGCTTCCAGTGAATCCGAGGGTTCTCGACATTAGTGGGGAGGTGGACTTAAAGTATTGAAATTAAATAGAAAAAAATAATGAACTAAAATAGTACGATATTTATTGCTGCACCGCGTGGTTTAGGGTATTTTGCGCTTCCCGCTCAATGTGGTCTGGACTCGATTTGATCCCCTTCGAACGAATCCAGATTCTAAAACCCCTACTGAGGTCCTAGAAATGTCGAATTTGAATAACCCACGGTTGTCCTTACAGAGTGTGCTCTTAGCCTCGCTTTTCGCGATTACGATCGCAGGATGTGATTCGGAAACTGACGTCGGACCTACTGCCGAATACGGAGATTGGGTCGTCGACCATTATAAGACGTTCAACGCTGACCTCGCAGGCGGATCTGCCACGGCGGCCGCTCTCTGTAACGGAACGGCCGGCACGAGCGCATTTTTGAACATGGGCGGTAGCGCCGTCGCCGATTTTTATCCCCGCGCAAAAAAGAATCCTTCAAAGTTCAATGAGACGAAGAACGTAACCTTCCAGCAGCCTCATGGCGGTTACGTTGAAGAGCGTGCTACTGGAACTTTGTTTCGTAAGTACGACGACTACATTCGGACGACGGGCCAAGTCTTCGGACACTACGTGCGCGTGACCGCAGGTAACGAAGCCGGGGTGAATATCGTTCCCCGTGAAGATTTCGTGTCCGCAAAATACGACGAAACGGAGAAAATGACGAAGATCACGATGAACAGCGTCCGTGAAAAACGATTCATCCGCATCCGCGCGGACTACACTGGCCTTACCCAGACCGAGTCGGCACCGGCTTATGTGATCTATACCGACATCTATCAGATCGACTGCGGTTCCTCTAATTCCCGAGTGGAGGCGCCGACGATGGAAGTTTTAGTCAAAGGGGCTCTCTCTGACGATCTCCGTCCAGGTGCTGAAATCTCCAAAAAATAATTGGCTCCCCAACAAAGGAATTTAAAAATGAAAAAATCACTATTGCTCTCCGTTGTTTTGTTTTCTCTCGTCTCTCAGGCTCAAGCCGGTAAAGTTCAAGGCTATTTCGTTCCGGACCATCTCGAAAAAGAGGTCCAAAGCCGATTAACCTATCTCAGCGAAAGCGCGAAAAAGTATCCTAACAATCCGGGAGCGAAAGCGAATCGCGCGAAGGAGATCAAAGTTTTGCAAGGATACGTGAATAAATTGAGCCCGACGGATTATGCCGCAGCTACTGCCCTTGGCGTTCCGGCCGATCTCGAAAAAGCCGTGAAACTGAACAGCTCGAATCCAAGCGCGCTTGCGGAGCTCGCGGATACTTACCTGAATAAGTAATTCGAATTTAACCTTTCGATCGAAACGCTCGGATCCCGATGGGTCCGGGCGTTTTCTTTTAGAGGATCCCGCGCAAACGATCAACGCGCCCAGCCCGGGAATCGCCGCGAATTTCCGCATCCAGCAGGATACTTCCGCGTTCGACGATCGGATCGTCGCCTTTTTCAGGTTCGGTCTCGGGACGATATCGAGCCCGGCGCTTCCCGTCAGGCCCACAGACGAAAAATTCTTGATCGCGGCCTTCGGAGTGCGCAGGCGAAACGAGGCGGTCGGTTTTCGCGGGACGACCGTTCACGTTCAGCGCGGGCAGAAGTTCCTCGCGCGACTTCGTGGACTTCGCGACGACGAGATAACTAAACGGCAGGGTCTTGCGATCCAATCCCGCGAGCTCGTCGATCTTGCGAAGATACTTCGGCCGCCACCACGTGATTTCCTCATGGCACCAATCGCCCTCGGCGGCGAGCGCGTCGCATCCTTGATGGCCGAGGCACGGCAAAAGGACCTGGTACTTTCCCTGGCGACGAGGTTTGGTGAATTCGACGAGCAAGTGCCGACGAAGTTCTAAAAGCCTTCGCGACTGCATCTTCAAGGCCGGCTCGATTAAGATCGCAAGCCCCTCGTCCTCAAGGTGGAATTCCCAGTTGTCCACGAGGCGGGCCGCTAGTTCGTCCAGCGGCAGCTCCGCTTCGTTGACGAAGTAACTCGAAAGCCATAGGTGGAATGTCGGTGCGTTCTTCGGGAGCAAAGGCTTGGTCCAATCCACCGTACGGTGGAACGGGCGTACGCCCCAATCCAGTTTCAGGGATTCGAAGTAGGTTTGCGCCCACTTCTCGCCAAGCGTAAGCACGGCGCGGTCTTGTTCGATCAGCGCCCAATTTCCACGGTGGGGGATTCCGATTTCGGAATGCACCACGCCCGCGGCGACGCCACAGGCACCGCTCGCCGGGCCTGCGCCCCATTCGATTCCGCGAAAATTCGTGACGCTCTCGGGATACCGAAAGCCCAGGCGGCCGAGTTCCGAAATCACCGCCGCCGTCCGTGCGGAGTTACATGGCATAAACGACAGAAAATAGGCGAGACGAAGGTTTTCGGGATTCGACGAACCCTTTTTCCAATACGGCTCAAGCCCCCCCGCGCCGCCGGCTTTCAAAGGTTGGATCGGACGTTTTCCGCGCATTCCCTTGGTTTCTGGAACGAGGTCCGGGGGCGCGTCTTCGATTCGGTTGAAGAGGCGCGAGAGGCGCTCGACGTGCGGAATCACCGATCTCGTCAAGAATCTCTCGGAGTTGAACGTCGTCTCGTCTGGAACGAGCCCCTCGGCGATCA
>CAZAKW010000066.1:0-10716 GCA_964485835.1 uncultured Bacteriovoracaceae bacterium | reverse complement strand
GGCATCTAAGCTGACTCGGGCAAACGTCCAGAAATCCATTTCGGCTCCGCCTCTAGATGAATCGCCACTGCGTAGACCGAGCTCAGTGCAGAACGAGGCAGGACAGCAAGATGTGTCAGCGGATAAAGTTCTGATTTCGCCATCTCTGGCACCCCGGAAAGAAGCACATACCCCGCAATCGAGTTCTGCGCAGAACTTCACCATCAACCCCAAAACGGCACGATTCATTCCCATCGCCATTCGCCGCACCGTCCTTATCCGGGATAAAGAACGCTGCACTTATTCAGATCGTAAAACCAGCCGTCGCTGTCACTCGCAGCATGCGCTGGACTTTGATCATCGCGTGCCGCTCGTCATGGGCGGGAAGACGACGGTCGAGAATCTGCGCTTGCTTTGCAGCGCCCATCACCGCCATGTCACGGAGAGGCTCGCGTTACTCGTTTGACTTTTATTGGCCCACCCGCCCGGCGTGCAGGGTGTCGGTGTCGGTGTCGGGGGCGGTGTCGGGGGCGTGGCTTATGCCATGATACGGCTTAGAAATTGAGACCCCGCCCTAGATTTCCGCCTCTAACGGGACTTCGCCCCTTTGAAGTCGAAGTGGGTCTTGAACTTTTGGTGTTCGGCCGGTGGGAGAGCGAACGGCAGGTTTTCTCCCCGACTCAGCAGTTCTTCGTACTCGTACACGAGTCGATTCTGCTTTTCGATAGGCTCGACCGAAAAAATCGGTTTTCCGTACGCTTTTAGGGTCGAGATTGTCTCCGGATTGATAGCCTCTGTCTGGTTAACGACCAAAAAATGATCGACATCCTCGATGGTGATTCTTCCGAAGATCAGCGCTTCGATCGTCGTATCCGCCATGTCTTTCACATCCTTCGGAAACATTCCTCGCTCGAAAGTTCCGCGGTATTGGTGGAAGCGCTCGAGGTTTTCTTCCCCAATCCATCTTCCGATCCGCAAGCTGTCGCCGTAAACCCACAAACTTCTTCGCTTCACCTCCTGCTTCATGACTGCGATGACTGAGCCAAATTCCTCATCGAGGAGATGCAGGAAGTAGCCGAGGTGTTTATTCATAGAAACGTGGAGCATGGCGCTTTTCGGACGGAGTTCGAGCATCGTCTCCTTCGAGGTTGCGAGGCGTACATCCTCGACTCTTCCCATTTTTAAACCGGTGAATCTGTCTTCGGCGTTGCGCCGCATGGCTTGATGAAGGTGCCCCCCAGAATCACCGTATTGGTGCTGATTCATATAGTGGTTGTCCAAAATACTCTTCGCGTCTTCTGGCTGAAAATGTAGAAAGATCTGGGTGTCGCGGGCGAAATTTATTTCAGTACCTGGCCGATCGAGAACTCCGCTTTTCGCCTCGAGTGCGTGCGCCCACTGGACGATCGCTTCTCCGAGAACTCGGGAATCGTACTTCGAATAGAGTTCCGTGGGAATCTTCGCTCCTCGATTGAGGCCCGAAAGACGCCTTGTCAGTTCGGGAGGGACTTGCGACGCGAACTGAGATAGGAGTTCGCGGCACTTTTTTGGCTCGATCGCGAGCGCACTTGAGAGCGCGAATGAACCCCACAGAACGACGCTGACTTTAATGCTTAGTGCTAGCGTGCGAGTCAAGGCGAAGGCCATCATGTTCTCTTCGGTCGAAATTATAGAGGACTTTAGTAACTATTTTTCCATGGCGTACGGACGGGGAAGGACCTCCCCGGCAACACCACCTTGGATATGGGAGGATTTGCGTTAGCCCGACGCCAAAGGAAATCGCTTCCCCGCGAATTGGATCGTCGGTTCGCCCGACTCGTCAAGCGTGCGCAGGAAAAATTCCAAATAAGGCGCGCGCAAGAATCGCGCGTCGGCCTCGCCTAGATTCCCAAACGCGGGCACGCGGCAAACCAATCGCGAAGCTCCGTCGTATCGAAGCGTCGCTAGATCAAGCGGCGTCTCAAGCCCGCCGTAAAGTTTTACGATTGCGCGTTCGTTCGAACCGTCGCCTTCGAAGCGAACCGCGGTGACGAACCGAGGAGTGTCGTCGACCAAGATTCGTTTGAAATCTCGCCCGATACTCACGAAATATCCTTCCTCGTCCCGGCCTAAAAAACGGTGGAATGCGTCTACCGTCCGGGCGTGGAGGATTTCCTCGGGCTCGCCGTCGCGGTCGGATAAGAAAACACCTTCATTCGTGAGACGGATCGTCTCAAGATCAACGAAAATTTGAGAAGGCTCTTTCGTTTGCTCTTCTCGCTCGGTTCCACCCACGTCTACTTCCGTTCCCCGATCATCTGCTCCGGCCGAACCCACTGGTCGAACTGGGCTTCGGTCAAAAACCCAAGCGCAAGCGCCGCCTGCTTCAGCGTCGTGCCTTCCGAGTGCGCTTTTTTAGCGATCTTTGCGGCCTTGTCGTACCCGATATGCGGATTCAAAGCCGTGACCAACATCAACGATTCCTCAAGCAACGTTTGAATCCGCTCTTTATTCGCCGTAATACCTCGAACGCAGAATTCCTCGAAGCTTGCGCATCCGTCTCCCAGCATTCGCGCGGATTGGAGAAAATTATGGATCATCAACGGCTTATAAACGTTGAGTTCGAAGTTTCCGTTTGCACCGCCCATCGTGATCGCGACATCGTTGCCCATCACCTGCGCGCAAAGCATGGTCATCGCTTCGCATTGGGTCGGGTTTACTTTTCCAGGCATGATCGAAGAGCCCGGTTCGTTTTCGGGCAAGCTGATTTCGCCGAATCCGCAGCGAGGACCGGAGGCAAGCCAGCGAAGGTCGTTTGCGATTTTCGTAAGTGAAGCGGCGAGACCTTTTAAAGCTCCGTGCGCATGAACGATGGCATCGTGCGCGGCGATGGCTTCGAATTTATTCGGAGCCGTCACAAACGGAAGCTCGGTTGCCGACGCCAGTCCGGCGGCGACTTTTTCCGCGTAGCCTTTCGGCGAGTTCAGTCCGGTACCGACCGCGGTCGCGCCGAGGGCGATTTCAAAGAGATGGCCGCGCGTCTGTTCAATATGCTTGAGCGACTGATCGAGCTGGGCGACGTATCCGGAAAATTCTTGCCCAAGCGTAAGCGGTGTCGCGTCCATTAGATGGGTGCGTCCGATTTTTACGAGGTCGTTAAACTCCACGCTCTTTTTCTGAAGTGCATCACGCAGCGTTTTGACTGCTGGAAGCAGAGCCGCGACCGCGCGCGAAGCCGCCACGTTCATCGAAGCTGGAAAAACGTCGTTCGAACTCTGGCCGCGGTTCACGTCGTCATTTGGATGCACCAACCGGGACTCCCCGCGCTCGCCGCCCAAAATTTCGCTCGCCCGGTTCGCCAGCACCTCGTTTAAATTCATATTCGTCTGCGTACCGCTGCCTGTTTGCCACACGCTTAGAGGAAACTCGCCGGCGTGTTTGCCAGCTAAGATCTCGTCGGCGGCTTGAACGATCGCGCCCGCTTTTTCTTTCGGAATTGCGCCCATCTCCGCGTTCACTTTCGCGCAGGCTCGTTTCACCATCGCCAGCGCGTCGATCAATTCGGGCGACTGCTTTTCGGTAGAGATCGCGAAGTGGTGGAGCGAGCGCTGCGTCTGGGCGCCCCAAAGTCTGTCGTTAGGGACGGCGATATCGCCAAACGTATCGCGTTCCATCCGGGTGCCTGCCGTCGAGTGAGTCGAGTTAGCCATGGGAAATTTCTAACAGGTCCAGGGCTGGTTTCCAAGATTGACCCAACCCGTTAAAGCAGGTAGCCGTGAGGATATGAGCGAAACCCCAAGCGTCTACGGCAAGAGCGATCTGACCTATAATGATTACCTGCGGGTTCCGGAACTGATCGCGCTCCAAACCCCCCTCTCCAAACCTGCCCATCACGACGAACTCCTTTTCATCATCATCCACCAAGCCTACGAGCTTTGGTTTAAGCTGATTATCCACGAGTTGGAGTCGGCAATGGACTATATGGCGAAGGGCAAGGTCTTGCGCGCCCACCATTTCGTCAAACGCGTGGTCGAGATCCAAAAGGTTTTGATCGGGCAGATCCACATCTTAGAGACGATGACGCCGGTTGAGTTTTTACAGTTTAGAGAGAACCTGATGCCGGCCAGCGGGTTCCAATCGCTTCAACACCGCGAAATCGAGTTTATGTGCGGGATGAAAGAAGAGCGCTATTTCCAATTCTTCAAGAATCGCCCCGAAGTCGTGGCCGCGCTTCGCAAACGTTTCGACGGTCCGGATCTCTCCAGTCGTTTTCTCGAACTTGCCGGTTCGCTGGGGTACCCCGTCCCGCCGAAAGACACGCCCGAGACTCGCGAGGCGATTCTCCAAGGATTGAAGGGGATTTACCAAGAGCCCGAGAAAGATCTGCCGTTGTATTTGCTCGCCGAAGCTTTAGTCGATCTCGATCAAGGCCTATCGCTTTGGAAAGAGCACCACGTTCGGGTCGTCGAACGAATTATTGGTTTCAAAAAAGGCACGGGGGGTTCAAGCGGCGCCGAGTATCTCCGCGCGCAGACCTCGAAAAAAGCATTCCCTTATCTTTGGGATGTTCGCGGTCTTTTGGAAAGACGGTAGCCGTGTTTTTAAGGGAGCGTTTTCCGATTCTGGAAAGAACGAATTATCTCGCGAGCCATTCCCTAGGCGCCGTGCCGAAGGCGACCGAGGCCTCCTTGAATCGTTACTTCCAGGAATGGGCCAGCGAAGGGATTCAAGCCTGGGACGGACCGTGGTGGGCGATGATCGCGCGTTTCGGCCACGCGGTCAGCGATCTTTTGCACGCGCCGCGCGGAACCGTCGTGCCGATGGAAAACGTCACTCGCGGGTTCGCAGCCGTTGCATCCTCACTCGACTGGCAGACCAAGACCCCGAGCGGTCGGCCGAAGAATAAGGTCGTGATCACCTCGCTTGAGTTCATCACGAGTTACCCGTTTTGGCAGGGGTGGGCGGATTTAGTCGGGGCACGCCTCGTCCAAGTCGAGTCCGAGGACGGCATCACAGTTCCCATCGAACGCTTGCTTGCCGCGATCGACGACGAGACGCTCCTCGTTCCTACGAGTCACGTTTATTTTCGGAGTGGCGCCATCCAGGACCTCCGCGCCGTCGCGACGCGGGCCCGACACGTCGGTGCTTACGTGATTGGCGATGGATACCAGGCGGTCGGCATTGTGCCGATGAACCTACGCGATCTGGGCGTGGATTTTTACGTCGGCGGTTCCCATAAGTGGCTTTGCGGCGGGCCTGGCGCGGGGTTTCTGTATGTGCGCGAAGATTTGATCGGGAAACTTGCGCCCAAGTTTACCGGTTGGTTTGGGATTGCGAATCCGTTTGAGTACGAGCCGACGACGCGCTTTCGTCCGGCCGACGGAGTGATGCGGTTTATGGCGGGAACTCCTTCCGTGCCGGGACTCTACGCGGCGATCGAGGGGCTTGCGACCGTGGGGGAAGTGGGAATTGAAAAAATTCGCGCCCATTCGATCGCGCTTACGAAAACACTCGTCGCCGAAGCGGAGGCCCGGGGGTTTAAACTCGGTTCTCCGAAAGATCCACACGCCCGCTCCGGAATGGTTTGCGTCGATTTTCCGGGCGCGAAAGCCGCAACCGACGCGCTCGCAGCCCAAAAAATCCTGGTTGATTATCGTCCAAGTTGCGGCATCCGAATCTCGCCCCACTTTTACAATGGCGCGGACGATTTGGCCAAGTTTTGGACGGCCGTGGACCGTTTCAAAACGTCGTCGTAGGTTCGAACTTGAGAAGTTTCGTTTGGCGATCGTAGCGAAATGGAAAGAACATTGCGTTGGGGATAGAGAATCCGATGTTCGTGATACCGCCGGCGAGGTGGAGCAGCCGTCGCAGAACTCCGCCGTGGGTCGAAAGTCCAAGCGACTGGCCGTCGGCTAAGTTCGGATGGTCGGCGGCGTCGCCGATGGCGGCGAGCACGCGCGAATAAAGACTCTCCGCGCTTTCGGAGCCTAGATCCCGAAGATCCTCGTCGGAAAGGATCGTACTTCCTAATTTTGCGGCGAGAGACTTACCGAATTTTTCGAAGATTTCGTCGTGGGTAAGTCCTTGAAGCTGGCCCAAGTCGACTTCGCGAAGACGAAGGTCCCCGACGATCGGAACGACGGGATGCCACGCGTTTCGCACGGCTTCCGACAGGGCGATGGTCGCCGTGTCCACGGCTCGTGAAAGATCCGAAGAAAGTACGAGACCCACAGGTAACTTTAGAAACGCTCGTGCGAGCCTGCGCGCATCCTCGCGTCCTTTTTCGTTCAAGGGGATATCGCGGTGGCCTTGGATTCTGCCTTCGCGGTTCCATTCGGTTTGACCGTGTCGAAAAATGAACACCCGTAGGGAAGAGTTATGCGAAGGACTGGAAGTCTCGAACATGCTCCCATTCTCTTTCGATTCGCGTTTGGTTTCTATAAGATGTCGGCATGGCCATTCGAAAAATCGCCCGTATGGGGCACCCCGTCCTTCGCGCACCGGTGAGAGAGCTGACTTTGGAGGACCTGCGCTCCGATGAGTTCGCTCGGTTATTGGACGACATGGTCGATACGATGCGCGAATATGGCGGGATTGGACTTGCGGCTCCCCAAATCCACGAGTCGTTGGCGGTCGCGATTATCGATTACGCGGACGATAATCCCCGCTATCCCGAGCAAAGCCCGTCCGAAACGACCGAAGGCGTGGCCAAATCAATGCCGCTCTCCGTATTTATTAATCCGAAAATCACCGTGCTCGATGCGACCGAGCAGGGGTTCTGGGAAGGATGCCTCTCGGTGCCTGAAATTCGTGGGCTGGTTTATCGCCCCCGGAAAATTCGGGTCGATTACCTCGATCGACAGGGTAAGGCGCAATCGCTAGTCGCGGAAGATTTTTTAGCGACGGTCTTTCAACACGAACTCGACCATTTAGCCGCCACCCTTTTTGTCGACCGGATTCGTTACGCTCCCGGAAAATCGCCGATTTCGTTTACCGAGGAATACTCGCGGTACTTGATCCCGGATGCGGATTCCGGCGTTGGGGAACTCGAGGACTGATTTCTCATTCCGCTTAAGGTTCCTGAGCCTTAATCTGCGCCGCAAGCGCCACGCGACTCTTGCGACGAATCTCCGCCGCCGCATACCTGCGGCGTTCTTCCGCGTTCGCAGGCGCCACCGGGGGAACGGCTCTCGGTTTTCCGTCCGAGTCGAGCGCGACGAAAGTTAGGTAGGCCGTTGCGGTGTGTTTCATCTCGCCGGTCAAAGGATTTTCCTTATCCACCCGCACGCCGATTTCCATCGAAGTGCGGCCGGCGTAGTTCACGGACGCCTTGATGTGGATATACTCGCCGAGTTTTACCGGCGCGACGAAATGGAGAGCGTCGATCGAAGCCGTTACGACCACCGAACGAGCGTGTTTGCCCGCCGCCATCGCGGCCGCGATGTCGATCAAGGAAACGACTTTGCCCCCGAAGATCGTCCCAAGCGCGTTGGTATCCGAGGGAAGCACCATTTCGGTCATGATGATCTGGGACTCGGAGACGGCTTTGGCGGGAAGCGAGGAGGGGGTTTTCATCCACGGACTATCTCGCACCTTTTTTCGCCCGGCAAGGCGAGCTATCGTAAAGCGATAGATGCATAAAGCCGCGCTCGGACTGCTCGTCCTTTGTAATTTGATTTGGGCGATGAATCCGGTGATGGGGAAGGTCCTCGTCGATTCGTTTTCCGGCGTCCAGGTCGCCTGGATCCGGTACGCGAGCGGTTTTCTCGCATTTCTTCTCGTCGCCGTGGCCCGGGTCGTGTTTTGGGGTAAGCAGTGGTCGGACTATTTTTTAATCCCGCGCGACTTTCGGACCGGGCTTGAACTTGCGGCCCTGGCGATGGGGCCCTTCGTGATTTCCCCGCTCTTCCAATTCGTTGGGCTTGAAACGACCCAGGCGATGGATAATTCCGTCTTGGTCGCGACCGAGCCCTTGATCACGGTCCTGCTTGGGTGGGTGGTGCTCGGAGAGCGAATGAGGCGAGATCACTGGATCTCGATGGCAATCGCTCTGCTGGGATTTGGTTTTTTTTCGGGCCTCCTGGGCGGCCTTTACCGACCCGGTCCAAGCATCGCCTTTTCGCTCGGAATGATTTTTCTGCTGGTCGCTCAATTCGGAGAGGGCGCCTACTCCGTTTTCAGCCGTAAACTCGTCCGGGTCCACGAACCCAAAGCCGTACTTGGATCGGCCCTGGCCCTGGGTGCGCTCGTTTTGACGCTCGTTCTAGTGGTCGTTGATGAAGTCCCTTCGGTCGACGCTTTTGGGAGATCCCAGTTCGCGGCGGCGCTTTGGTTGGGACCGCTTGGCTCGACCGCGACTTACTTGATCTGGGCGATGATCGCGAGGACAGTGAGTGTCGCGAGTATGGCAATCACCCTTTTCATCCAACCCGTCGTGGGCGCAATCGCCGGTACCTTCGTTTTGGGAGAGCGGTTCACGCTGGAGCGTGGAATCGGGGCGGGTTTGATCCTGTTTGGGATCGCTTATCTTGCTCTGCGTGAATATAGGCCGTTCTCGGAAAAGAACGCTTGCAGACTTTAAAAACGCCTTCCTATACTTGCGGTAGGAACGGGGGAGTACATGGAAGTCTCCAAATCTAAGAAGCAAGCGCCGGAAACGACGGCTGAATCGGACTCTGAACTTTTAGTGGAAGTGGCGAGCCTAACCGGATTGCCCGTGGATTGGGTTCAGTCCGAGTTGACTCAAATCGTTAAAAAATCAGGCCACACCCCCGAACAGCTGACCCTGGATGAGCTCCGAGCGTCGATGCTTGAATATCTCGAAGAGATGAACCGAGAGATGACTGCGCAAGAGCAGTCCGATCTTGATCTTCTGGATCAGCTCTCCGTTCCTACTGATACGTCTCATTAATCTCGATTAAGATTTCAAATCTTGGCCGAGAAAAATTTGACGCTACACTTGACCTTTTTCCGAGGTTTTTGAACTTTTTTCTCCTGTGACCTCACGCAAAACGCCGACAAGGGGTTAGACTCGTAAGGAACAGATTTATTGGACCGGAACGTCCTTGCCGTGTTCCTGTTGAATGGACGTCTTTTCACCCTACCTAACTGAGGCTTCGCTCCCATGTTGATTCGCACCGCCGGCCAGTTCGTCCCCGACCACCTTGTCCAACCGGAAACCGTCGGCTTCACGTCGGCCCAAGCTTCCTCAGGTCCAAGCGCCTATATCCCAAACCCGGTCGTGATCGAACAGACTCCGCGCGGCGAGCGCCAATACGATATTTATTCGCGTCTTTTGTTGGACCGGATTATTTTCCTCGGTACCGAAGTGAACGACGTCGTCGCCAACCTCCTCGTGGCGCAGCTCTTCTTTCTTGAGAGCTCGGATTCGGACAAGCCGATCCACTTCTATATTAACTCTCCCGGCGGTTCGATTTACGCGGGTCTCGGAATTTACGATGTGATGCAATACGTGCGTCCCGAAGTGAGCACCTACTGCACCGGTCTTGCCGCCAGCATGGGTGCTTTTCTGCTTACTGCCGGATCGAAAGGCAATCGTTACGCGCTCCCGAATGCGCGGATCATGATCCACCAGCCTCTCGGTGGCGCCCGGGGACAAGCGACGGATATCGAGATCATGGCCAACGAGATCCTTTATTTGAAAAAGAAGCTGAACCAAATGTTGGTCGAGCATACGGGTAAGCCGCTCGACTTTATTGAAAAGGCGACGGACCGGGATCGGTACCTCTCCGCCGAAGAAGCGATCGAGTACGGGTTGATCGATAAAATCGTCAAGAAAAGCACCCAAGCTTAGTTCGAGGATTGAAAGAGATGGATTCAAAAAAATACGGCGATGGGTTTGGGAATCTCTGCTGCTCGTTTTGCGGCAAAAACCAGCGAGAAGTGAAGAAACTGATCGCGGGACCTACGGTTTATATCTGCGACGAGTGCATCGAGCTGTGCAACGACATCATCGCGGAGGAAGGCCAGAAAGACCAAACAGCAAAGCCGGCGGATCGCTTGGCGAAACCCGCCGAGATCAAAGCCCATCTGGACGAATACATCATCGGTCAAGAACGCGCGAAGCGAGTTTTCTCGGTCGCCGTTTACAACCATTACAAGCGGATCCAACATCAAAACGATAAGAAAAAGGATGGCGTCGAACTGACCAAGTCCAACATCCTCGTGATCGGACCGACGGGTACGGGGAAAACCTTGCTCGCCCAAACGCTGGCGAAGTTTTTGAACGTGCCGTTCGCCATGGCCGACGCGACGACGTTGACCGAGGCCGGTTACGTCGGCGAAGACGTCGAAAACATCATCCTGAACTTGCTCCAGTCTTGCGATAACAACGTCGAACGCGCCCAAAAGGGAATCGTTTACGTCGACGAAGTCGATAAGATCTCCCGCAAGGGCGAAAACCCTTCGATTACTCGCGACGTGTCGGGCGAAGGCGTCCAGCAAGCGCTCCTCAAGTTAATCGAAGGCACGGTCGCTAACGTTCCGCCCAAGGGTGGCCGAAAACATCCGCAGCAGGAATTCGTCCAGGTGAATACCTCGAACATCCTCTTTATCTGCGGGGGGGCCTTCGTCGGCGTTGATAAGATCATCGCTCTTCGCAAGGGCAAGCGTGCGATGGGAATGCATGCCAACGTTTCTTCCAAGAAGAACGAAACGGTTTCCGAGCTACTCGCGCAGGTGGAACCGGAAGATTTGGTTAAATTCGGGCTGATTCCCGAATTCATCGGACGTTTGCCG